>JAFNAJ010000034.1 GCA_017860085.1 Acidobacteriota bacterium
AAACAGGCTACCCAAGAACTCGTCCTGTGCAAGGAGGACGGCGCCGTTTCGCAGTGCCAATTCCCTCGCGAGAGTGGATTTCCCTGACGCCATCTTGCCGCACAAGAAGAACAACTTCACTGAGCTGCTCATGTTCGGACCGTCTTGTTCTGACCGCCGAGCGGACGTGATGAAAGCCGAACGGCGCTCCCGTCTCCGGGATCGCCGTGAGTCATTCTATTGACTGGTGGTGCGGAAGGGGGGACTCGCGCCCGACGGCCGAGCGCGCGGCGCGATGGCCGAGTGCAGGAATCCGGCCTGAGGCACCGAGCGAGCCACGCGAGCGATGGTGCGGAAGGGGGGACTCGAACCCCCACGCTCTTGCGAGCGCCAGCCCCTCAAGCTGGTGCGTCTGCCAATTCCGCCACTTCCGCAAGTGGTGGGCGCCACGCCGGGGGAGCGTGGCCAACGAGGGTCGAATTCTACCAGAGCCCCTGAAGGCTCACAAACGGCGCCGCCTACCTGGACGGCGGCTGAGGCGCCTGCGAGGATCCCTGCGGTTGTGCCGGCGGCTGAGTCGCCGGTGTCGCCGGCTTCTGCCCGGCCGGCGCAGCCGGCACCGTCGAAGCCGGTGGCGTCGCCGGCAGGCCCTTCACTCCGCTCACGACCGACGCCGGCCCCCGCTGGCCGACGACGGCCAGCCCAAGCGCACCGAGAACGAACAGCGCACCGAGCACCGTCGTGGCGCGTGTCAGCACGGTCGCTCCCTGCCGGGCGCCAAACGCCGTCTGCGTGCTGCCACCCCCGCCAAAGGCGCTGGCAATATCGCCACCCCGGCCCTGCTGCAGGAGGACGACCAGCAGCAGCATGACGCAGATCAGCACGTACAGGACAACGAGCACGTAGTAGAGCATAACGCCCGATCATACAGTCCGCCCCCGCCATGGTGCAACCACCCGGCGTCCCGCCCGCTTGAGCAGCCCCGCTCCTAGCGTCCGCGCGTCCGTCGTGCCAGCGCGAAGACTCCCCCCAGGATCAGCGCAGCCACGACGAGCTGCCCGAGGGGCACCAGGACGAAGACGAGCGGGCTTGGAGGATACGGGGCACGCACGAACGCCACGTAGTAGGTACCCACCCCGAGGCTCGCGACGACCGCCGTGGCCGCCAGCGCCGCCACGGCCGCCACACGCGTCGCCGGTCGGCCCGTCACGATGAAGAGCAAAAGGTAGGGGACCAGCGGCCAGAACGCGAGGCCAGCCATCAGCCCTCGCAGACCGGTGGCCTGGCCGACCAGGGTCACGGTGGCCGTCATCGCCAGCAGGAGTAGCACGGCGGTCGCCACTCGCTCGCCGAGGAACCGCATGCCTCCATGGTGCGCTGGGCCAACCGGGCACGTCCACCGGCGAGAGACTTCCCGGTGTAGGCTGAATGACTGCGCCATGGTGCTGAAGGTGCTCTTTCTCGCGTCGGAGGTCGCGCCGTTTGCGAAGACGGGGGGGCTGGCAGACGTCACCGGCTCGTTGCCCAAGGCACTGGCCGCGCTCGGCCACGACGTCCGCGTCGTGATGCCGGCGTACGAGTCGGTGGAGCGCGCGGCCTTGGACGGCCGGTGGGCGCTTCGGGCGGTTCCCTTTTCGCTGTCGGTGCCGATGGCGGCAGGCGCAATTGCCGCTGGCGCCTTCGAAGGGCAGCTGCCGGGCAGCCAGGTGCCCGTGTATTTCGTGGCCGAACGCAGCCTGCTGGCGCGGCCTCTCCTCTACGGCTACGACGACGACCCGTATCGGTTCGCGTTCTTCAGCCGCGCGGCGCTCGACCTCGTCGTGGCCGCCCTCGGCTGGCGCCCCGACGTCGTCCACGTCCACGACTGGCACGCGGCTGCCGCAGTGCTCTGGCTGGCAACGGCCGGCCAGGATGACGATCGGTACCGGGGGATCACGACGCTGCTCACGATTCACAACCTGCAGCACCAGGGGTGGGCCAGCTGGAACCTGCTGGGGCAACTCGGCATCGTCACGCACCCGCTGCGGGAGGAGCCGTACGGATCGATCAACCTCCTCGCGCGCGGCATCTACCACGCGACCAAGATCAACACCGTCAGTCCCTCGTATGCCCGCGAGATCATGACGTCGACGGGCGGGGCCGGGCTCGACGGCCTCCTGCGGCACCGGCACGCCGACGTGCACGGCATTCTCAACGGCCTCGACTACGACGTCTGGAACCCGGCGACCGACGTCAACCTCGCGCGTCGCTTCAATCTCAGGACGCTCGACCGTCGGCCTGCCAACAAGCGCGCGCTGCAGGCGCGCCTTGGCCTGCCACAACGAGACGACGTGCCGCTGGTCGCAATGGTGACGAGGCTCGACGCGCAGAAGGGCCTCGGCATCACGGGCCACATCGTGCACCTGCTGATGAACAACGCCGCCGGCGAGGCGCAGTTCGTTCTGCTGGGATCCGGGGCGTCTGAGTACGAGGCGGTGTTCCGGCATCTGGCCGGCTATCATCGCCAGAAGATGGCGGCCGTGCTGCGCTACGACGGATCACTGGCTCCGCTCGTCTACGCCGGCAGCGACGTGTTCCTCATGCCGTCGCTGTTCGAGCCGTGCGGGCTCGGTCAGCTCATCGCGATGCGCTACGGGTCGGTGCCCGTTGCGCGGGCCACCGGTGGTCTCGCCGACACCGTCCGCGACGGGGTCACCGGCTTCACGTTCTCCGACTACGACGTCTCCGACTTCTGGGAGGCTCTGCGGCGCGCGCTCTACATCTGGCACCACGACCACGGCAGCTGGCGGGCCATGCAGCTGGCCGGCATGGCGATGGACTCGTCGTGGCTGACGTCGGCGCGCAGCTACCAGCAGCTGTACGAGTGGGGGATGGCCTCGGCGAGATAGGGCTCTGGCGCGGGCGGCACGCCACGCTCAGCGGCGGCTTCCGTCCCTCACGATCGCGGAGAAGCCCTTCGGATCGAGGCTCGCGCCACCCACCAGCGCGCCGTCGACGTCGGGTTGGGCGCGCAGGTCGCGGATATTGTCCGGCTTGACGCTGCCCCCATAGAGGATGCGGCACTTGTCCGCGGCCTCGGCCCCAAACCACTGGCGCACGCGTCCCCGGATGTGCGCGTGCGCCTCCTGGGCCTGTTGCGGCGTCGCGTTGCGCCCCGTGCCGATCGCCCACACCGGCTCGTAGGCGATGACGAGCCCGGCTACCTGCGAGGCCGACAGCCCATCGAGCCCCTCCTTGATCTGCCGGTCGAGCACGTCGAGCGTCCGGCTGGACTCCCGCTCCTCGAGCGTCTCGCCGATGCACACGATCGGCGTCAGTTCGCCAGCGAGGGCCGCCACGACCTTGCGGTTGACGTTGCCGTCGGTCTCGCCGAAGAGCCGCCGGCGCTCGGAGTGACCGATGATCACGTACTCGGCTCCCGCCTCGTGCAGCATCGCCGCGCTCACCTCGCCGGTGAAGGCCCCGTCGCGCTCCCAGTGCAGGTTCTGGCCGGCCACGGCCACCGGGCTGCTGCGCGCGGCCTCGACCACGGCGTGCAGGGCCGTGAATGGCGGTGCCACCACGACCTCCACGCCGTGGACGTCCTTCACCAGTTGTCGAAACTCCTTCGTGAAGGCAATCGCCTCGTGGACGGTCTTGTACATCTTCCAATTGCCGGCGATGATGGGCGTTCGCATGATCGTCACTTCTCCGGGAGCGCGGCGACCCCTGGCAACGTTCGGCCGCCGAGGAACTCCAGGGACGCGCCGCCCCCGGTGGAGATGTGGCTGACGCGGTCGGCCACGCCCGCCTTGGCGACGGCGGCAATCGAGTCGCCGCCCCCGATGATCGTCGTGCCGGTCACGCCTGCGACCGCATGCGCCACGGCGTTGGTTCCCGCGGCAAACTCGTCGATCTCGAACACGCCCATCGGACCGTTCCAGACCACCGTGTGGGCCTTCGAGACCGCCTCGGCGTAGCGCGCCGCCGTCTTCGGGCCGATGTCCAGCCCCATGCGCTGGCCGATGGCCGGGTCGTCGACAGCCAGTACCGCCGTGGGTAGACCGGCCGCGAGCTTCTCAGCGACCACGTGATCGATCGGCAGTTCGAGGGTGACGTTGGACGAGGCCACCTTCCGCTCGATGTCACGCGCCGCGTCGAGCAGCTCGTCCTCGACCAGCGAGGCCCCGACCGCCAGGCCGCGGGCCTTGAGGAACGTGTAGGCCATGGCCCCGCCGATGATCAGCGTGTCGACCTTCCCGAGGAGGTTCTGAATCACCTCGAGCTTGTCGGAGACCTTGGCGCCGCCGAGCACGGCCACGAACGGCCGATCGGGCGCCTCCAGCGCCTTGCCGAGGTAGGCGAGCTCGTCGGCCATCAGGAAGCCCGCAGCAGCTTGCTTCACGTGGGCGACGATTCCCTCCGTGGAGGCGTGCGCGCGATGGGCCGAGCCGAACGCGTCGTTGACGTAGAGGTCAGCGAGTGACGCCAGGCTCTTCGCGAAGGCGGGGTCGTTCTTCTCCTCCTCCTTGTGGAACCGGAGGTTCTCGAGGAGCACGACCCCGTTTGGCCCGGCGCTGGCCACCGCGGCCTCGGCGGCCGGCCCGATGCAGTCTTCCGCGAAGACGACTGGCCGGCCCAGCAGCTCGGCCAGTCGCGTCGCCACCGGCCTGAGGCTCATCTCGGGGTCTGGGCCACCCTTGGGCCGCCCGAGGTGGGAAGCGCAGATGGCCGTTCCCCCCTGATCGAGCACGTACCGGATGGTTGGCAACGAGGCCCGGACGCGCGTGTCGTCCTTGATCACGCCGCCCTTGAGGGGGACATTGAAGTCGACGCGGATGAACACCCGCTTGCCGCGCACATCGAGATCCCTGACGCTCAGCTTGGCCATGACGTGAACCTTCCTCGTTGCCGTCAGCGCTCAGCCGTCAGCCTCGGACCGAGTCTCTGAGCTCGCGCTGACTGGTGACAGCCGAGAGCCGACGGCTACTGGAGTGAACGGAAGTTCTAGAGCCCCTTCTTCGCCATGTAGGCAACCAAGTCAACGCATCGCTTCGAGTAGCCCCACTCGTTGTCGTACCACGAGAGCACCTTCACGAAGTCGCCATCCATCACCTTCGTGTACGCGGCGTCGACGATGGAGGAGTTGGCGTTGCCGCGGAAGTCGATCGAGACGAGCGGCGCCTCCTCGACGGCGAGAATCCCCTTGAGCGGTCCGGCCGCCGCAGCCCGGAAGGCCGCGTTGACCTCGTCGGCCGTCGTCTTCTTGCTGACGATCGCCGCCAGGTCGACCACCGACACGTTCGGCGTCGGCACGCGCATGGCAAACCCGTCGAGCTTGCCCTTGAGTGCAGGGAGCACTTCGCCAACGGCCTTGGCCGCCCCGGTCGTCGTCGGGATCATCGACAGCGCCGCGGCACGGGCCCGGCGCAGATCCTTGTGCGGCAGGTCGAGCAACTGCTGGTCGTTGGTGTAGGAGTGGATCGTCGTCATCCAGCCCTTGACGATGCCGAAGCTGTCCTGGAGGACCTTGGCGAACGGCGCCAGGCAGTTGGTGGTGCACGAGGCGTTGGAGATGACGATGTGCTTCGCCGGGTCGTAGGATTCGTGGTTGACGCCCATCACGAACGTCCCGTCGGGTGCCGTGGCCGGCGCGGTGATGATGACGCGCTTGGCGCCGCCGGCGATGTGCTTGGCTGCATCGTCGCGCTTGGTGAACTTCCCGGTCGATTCGAACACGACCTCGACGCCGAGGTCCTTCCAGGGCAGCTGCGCGGGGTCCTTCTGCGACAGCACCTGGAACTTGTCGCCGTTGACGCTGATCCAGCCTTCGCCGGCTTCGATCGTGGCGTCGAGGTTGCCGAGGATCGAGTCGTACTTGAGCAGGTGCGCGAGCGTCTTGGTGTCGGTGATGTCGTTGACCGCCACGAAATCGAAGTCACGATTGCCCAGGGCCGCTCGCATGATGTTGCGGCCGATTCGGCCGAAGCCGTTGATTCCGATCTTGATCGCCATGAACAGCCTCCGTGGAGGGCACGCGCCCGGGGGGAACAGGACAACAGGAGAAGAGCGACCGGCCGACGTGAGGCGCGCGGAGCGCGCCGGCCGAATCTTGATTCTACCGATCGAGTTGCACGGGGGTCAACGCGTGTTGCCAACCACGGGGACGGGACACTATACTCCGCCCCGGGCCGCGCATCTCCCCGACGAACGCAGCCGTCTCGGTCCGGATGTACGTCATCTACACGGTCATCACCGTCCTCGCCTTCCTGGTGGCGTCGCCCTATTTCCTGTACCAGGCGATCCGCTACCGGAAGTACGTGGGCAGCGTCCCGCAGCGGTTGGGACGGCTGCCAGTGGCGTTCAACCTCGACGCCGACCCGTCGATCTGGATTCACGCCGTGTCGGTTGGGGAGGTGCTCACGGTCCGGGCGCTGATTCCGGGCCTCCGCGAGCGCTACCCGCACCTCAGGATCTTCCTGTCGACCACGACGATGACGGGGCAGCAGGTGGCTCGCAGCCACGTGCGCGGCGTGGATGCGGTGTTCTACTTCCCGTTCGATCTGCCGTTCATCGTCCGCCGGCTGATCGGGAGCGTGCGGCCGCGGTTGTTCCTGATGATGGAGACCGAGATCTGGCCCAACCTGCTGCGGGCGTGTCGGCAGCAGGGCGTGAAGGCCGTGATGGTCAACGGCCGGATTTCGCAACGGTCGTATCCTCGCTACCGCCTGGTGAAGGCGTTCATCAAGCGGGTGCTGGCTGATGTCGACCGCTTCTGCATGCAGAGCGAGGAGTCGGCCCGACGGATCGTCGATCTGGGTGCGCCGCCCGAGCGCGTGACCGTGACCGGCAGCCTCAAGTTCGACTCGCTCGACTGGACGGCCAGCCAGGGCCGAGGGCGCGAACGGGTCCTCCGGTTCTTCAAGGTGCCCGATGCGCACCCGGTGGTGATCGCGGCCAGCACGCTTCGCGGCGAGGAAACCGCGGTGCTGCACGCGTTTCGCGCGGTGCGGCGCTCGCGACCCGAGGCCCTGCTCGTGATTGCTCCCCGGCACCCCGAGCGCTTCGCCGAGGTCGTCGAGTTGGCGCGCCAGGAGGGCTACCGCGTCGCCCGGCGAACCGAGCTCGTCATCGACGCCCCGCTCACCTGCGACGTGGTGGTGCTCGACACCATCGGCGAGCTGGCGCGGCTCTACCAGGTGGCCACGGTCGTGTTCGTCGGGGGCAGCCTGGTCGACACCGGCGGCCACAACATCCTCGAGCCGGCCGTGTTCGGCAAGCCCATCCTCTTCGGCCCGCACATGCACAATTTCGCCGAGGTCGCGAGCGCCTTCCTCGCGAGCGGAGCCGCGGTCGAGGTGGCCTCGGCGCGCGACCTCGAGGAGACGCTCGTCGCGCTCGTCGGTGACCCGGTGCGTCGCGCCGCCCTCGGCGCGGCGGCGCGCGCCCTGGTCGAGGCCAACCGTGGCGCCTGCCAACGAACCCTCGGGGAGATTGCCGCCGTGCTCCCACCGCGGGGCGATCGCGCAGGCGTCGTCACGCCATTTCGTCGGGCCACCTGACCCGGTCCCCATGCGCGTGACATCGCCGCTGGGCACGCGTCTCCTCGAACCGATTGGCTTCGCCTTCGGCGCCGTGGCCGATCTCCGACGCCGTTGGTACGCTACGCACCCGTCGTCGGTGCGCCGACTTCTCCGCCCCGTGGTCAGCGTGGGCAACTTGAGCGTTGGCGGCAGCGGGAAGACACCGCTGGTGGCCCTCGTCGCGACGATGCTCCGGGACGAGGGCGAACGGCCGGCGGTGCTCAGTCGCGGCTACGCCCGAACCCGTCACGTCGACGGCGTCGTCGTGGTTCGTGACACCGAGCAGGTCCGTGCCGGGCTCGACAGCGCCGGCGACGAACCCTTCATGCTGGCGCGGTCGCTCGACGGCGTGGCCGTCCTGGTGTCCCCCGACCGCCACCTCTCTGGCACGCTCGCAGAGGCTCGCCTCGGCTGCACGGTGCACGTGCTCGACGATGGGTTCCAGCACGTGCGGCTATGGCGGGACGTGGACGTATTGATCGCCAGCCGCAGCGACCTGCAGAATGAGCGGGTGATGCCTGCGGGACGGTTGCGTGAACGACCCGTTGCCGCGCGTCATGCGGACGCCCTCATCGTGACCGATGTCGACCCAGTCGAGGCCACGAGTCTCGGCGCGGCGGCGGGCGTCAGGGTGGCGTTCGCGATGCGCCGGACGCTGGGGCAGCCGGCGGGACCGCATGGGGAGTCGCTGGCGATCGACCGCTCGAGACCCGTTGTGGCGGTGGCCGGCACGGCGCGGCCCGAACGGTTCTTCGACGACCTGGCGGGCGCCGGCTGGACGGTGGCCGCCGCGGTGGCTGTTGGCGACCACCACGTCTACACGCCGCGTGACCTCGACCGGATCAGCGAGGCCGCAGTCACGACCCAGGCCGGCGCCGTGCTCACGACGGAGAAGGACATCGTGCGCTGGCCAGCGACGTACTCGCTGCCGGTGCCACTGGCCGCTGTGCCGCTTGCGGTGACGGTCGAGCCCGCCGGCGACTTCCGTTCGTGGCTCCTGGGGCGGGTGGCCCAGGCCCACGACTCCTCACGCGATCGCAACGACCGGGCCTGAGGACGCCGAACGTCGACATCGTGACACGCGCTTTCCGACACCGCCTCGAGGACGCCGCTGTCGGCTTCGTCACTTTCGTGGCACAGACGCTGCCACGAGGCCTGGTCGTACGCCTGGGCGGGGCGATTGGCCTCGCGTTCTACACGTTCGATGGGCCGCACCGCCGGCTGGCGCAGGAGAATCTCTCGCGCGCGTTCCCCACTCGCGATGCGCAGGACATCCGTCGCACCGCCCGGTCGGTGTACGCGCACTTTGGGCGATTGCTGATCGAGATCCTCCGATTCTCCACGATGTCAGCCGAACAGGTGCGGGCCGCGTGCGAGTTCGAGGGGCACGAGCGAGTGGCCGAGGCGTACCGAGGCGGACGAGGCGTCCTCTTCGTGACCGGGCACTTCGGCTTCTGGGAACTGCAGGCCGTGGCCGAGGGAGCGCTGTTTGAACCGATTGCCGTCGTGGCGCGGGCCTTGGACAATCCGCGCCTGCACGAGCGGCTCGAGCGTTTCCGCACGTCCACCGGCAACCAGGTGATCTACCGGCGTGGAGGCCTGCGTCGCATCCTGCGCGCGCTCGGCGAGAATCGTGGCGTGGCCGTCCTGATCGACCAGCACATCCAGGGGGCCGACGCCGTGATGATCGACTTCTTCGGACGACCGGCAGCCACCACCACGGCGGTGGCGACGCTGGCGCTTCGGACGAAGGCGCCCGTCATCCCGGTGTTTGCGCTGCCGTTGCCGGGGGGCCGGTATCGCATGATCTTCGAGCACCCGGTGGAGTTGCCGGAAGGCGACGGGTCGGACGCGGTGCGCGAGTTGACGCAGCGCTGCACGGACGTGCTCGAGATGTACGTCCGACGCTACCCTGAGCTGTGGCTCTGGATGCACCGGCGCTGGCGCGATGCGGCACAGCCGTCGATCCCGGGGATGTTCCCCGTGGCGGGCCCCGACCCGGCGCCTGACGATCCCTCCCCGAAAGGGCCGGCGTGACCGGGTCACACGGCCGACGGCTGCTGGTGCGCGCGCCGAACTGGCTGGGCGACATCCTGATGGCGTTGCCCGCGCTGGCCGGTCTGCGCCACCACTTCGGGGGGGACACGCTCGCGCTGGCGGTGCCGGCAGCGTACGGATTGCTGGCCCGATCCATTCCCGGCGTCGATGAAGTCGTGCCGCTCCGCGGGGGGAGTTCGTGGGCCAGCCTCCGCGCCGACGCCGACACCCTTCGCGCGGGCCGTTTCGACCGAGGACTGCTGCTCACGAACTCCTTCGGTTCCGCGCTGGTCTTCTGGTGGGCCGGGATCCCCGAGCGATGGGGATATCGGCGCGATGGCCGAGGCTGGCTGCTCACGCGGGCCGTCCCGCGTGGTGCGGGGCGCACCGGAGACTCGAGGCACCACAGCGAGTACTACGTGCGCCTCGTCCGCGCGCTCGGGGTTGAACGCATGCCGCCGAGCCCGCGGCTCCGGGTCGGGGACGGCTCCATCCTCCGTGCGCGACGCCTGCTCGAGACGCTTGGCGTCGGCGATCGGCCGCTGGTCGGGCTGGCGCCGGGCGCGGCCTTCGGTCACGCCAAGCGCTGGCCGCCTGCCCAGGTGGCCGCCCTCGTCGATCGTCTCGTGGCCGAGACCGAGGCGGCGTGCGTACTGGTGGGATCTGCCGGCGACCGCGACGTGGTGAGTGCGATAGAATCGCGCGTCGGCCCGCATGCCAAGGGGACGTCGCGAGACCCGCGGCTCGTCAGCCTGGTGGGACGCACCGACGTCGATGAGGTCATGGGGCTGATCGCGCTGTGCCGGGCTTTCGTCTCGAACGATTCCGGGGCGATGCACCTCTCAGCCGCCATCGGGGTCCACGTGACCGCGATCTTCGGGCCGACCGACGAGCGGGCGACCTCGCCCCTTGGACCCCACACGATTGTGACGCACGACGTGTGGTGCCGGCCCTGTCATCTTCGCGATTGCCCGATTGACCACCGCTGCATGACGCGCATTCCCGTTGACACCGTGTTCGCCTCGGCGAAGGCTGCACTGGACCAGGCGGCTGGAGGTGCGTCGCGGTGAAGAGCCCTGCGGTGTTCCTCGATCGTGACGGCACTCTCATCGAGGAGGTCGGGTACCTCGACCGGCTCGAACGCCTGCAGTTGTTCCCCTACACGACCGAGGCGCTGCGCATCCTGGCCCGCGCGGGCTTTCGCCTGGTCGTCATCACCAACCAGGCGGGTGTGGCCCGAGGGTACTTCGACGAGGGGTTCGTGCGGCGCGCCAACCAGCATCTCGTCGACCGGCTGGCCGATGCCGGTGTCACGGTGGATGGTGTCTACTTCTGTCCGCACCATCCCGACGGCACGGTCGAGCGCTACCGGACCGCCTGTGAGTGTCGCAAGCCCAACCCGGGCATGCTTCGGGCGGCCGAGCGCGATCTCGGGATCGACCTGCCGCGCTCGTGGGTGGTTGGCGATCGCTGGCTTGACGTGGCGCTCGCTGCCGGCGTCGGGGCACGAGGTGTTCTCGTGCGAACCGGCTACGGCGAAACGGAGGCCGCGCGCCCGGTCGATGGCGTCAACCCGACGGCGATCGCCGCGCACCTGCTCGAGGCCGCCAGCCTGATCATCCGGGCGACGCGCAACGAGAAGCTCGCGCCATCGGCCAGCTGACATGGGCACGATCCTCTCGCTTGCGGAGCTGGCGCGCCAGGTCGCGAACGACCGTCGTCACGGACACACGGTGGCACTGGCCAACGGCTGTTTCGACATCCTGCACGTGGGACACATCCGTTACCTGCAGGCCTCGTGCCGAGAAGCCGACCGGCTCGTCGTCGCGATCAACGACGATGCCGGGGTGCGGCATCTGAAGGGTGAGGGACGGCCCATCATGAAGGCCGATGACCGGGCCGAGCTCGTCGCGGCCGTCCGTGGCGTCGACTACGTGGTCGTCTTCTCGGAACCGACCGTCACCGAAGTGCTCGAGGCCGTGCGACCGGACGTCCACTGCAAGGGTACGGACTACACCGTCGACACGGTGCCCGAGCGCGCGGTGGTCAAGGCGTGGGGTGGACGCACCGCGATCGTGGGCGATCCGAAGGACCATTCGACCCGCGACCTGCTCTCGCGCATCGGCGAGGCGGCGAGCCGCGGGACGGTCGACGAGCCGTGACCTCCTCCCCGCGCGTGTTGGTGGTCCGGCTCGGGGCGCTGGGCGACATCGTGCACGCCATTCCCGTGGCGGCCGCGCTGCGCCGGCGCTGGCCTGACGCGCGCGTCGACTGGGTGGTCGAGGCCAGGCATGTCCCTCTGCTGGAGCTGGTGCCCGTCGTGTCGGCGCTCGTGCCCTTCGATTCGCGCCGCGTGCTCGATGGCGGAGGTTGGGTGCAGACAATCCGAGCCTTGAGGGCGGCCCATTACGACGTAGCGCTCGACGTGCAGGGCCTCGTGAAGTCGGCCGTCGTGGCGAGGCTGTCGGGTGCACGACGGGTCGTCGGATTCGACACCGCTTCGTTGCGAGAGCCGTCCGCGCGACGGCTGTACACCGAGCAAGCCGGGCCGGTCGGGCACGTGCACGTGGTTGCGCGGAATCTCGGCATCCTGACGGCCCTCGGTGTCGGGAGCCGCGCGTGGGAGTTCCCACTCCGCGAGACAACGGCCGCTCCGGGCGTGCGCGCGGTCATCGAACGCCACGCAGGACGACTCGCGCTGCTGAACCCCGGCGCTGCGTGGCCCAACAAGCGATGGCCGGCCGAACGCTTCGGTCAGCTGGGCAGGGTGATGGCCGAACGTCTGGGACTCGTGCCGCTCGTGCTGTGGGGGCCTGGTGAGGACGCGCTGGCGTCGGCCGTCGTCGGTGCATCGGGCGGCCGCGCCGTGCAGGGGCCCCAGACAACGATCGGCGATCTGATCGCGCTGCTGCGCGCGGCGCGCGTGATGGTGGCGGGAGACACCGGGCCCCTGCACCTTGCGGCGGCGCTCGGGACGCCGGTGGTGGGGATCTACGGTCCCACCGATCCCGCGCGCAACGGGCCCTGGTCGGCCGACGACGTGTGCGTATCACGCCG
>JAFNAJ010000035.1 GCA_017860085.1 Acidobacteriota bacterium
TCGAGCAGGTGCTTGTACTTCTGCTCGACGGCCTTCCGCTTGACCTTCAGGCTGGCCGTGAGGTCGCCGGCTTCGACCGTCAGGTCCTGCGGCAGGATCGCGAACCGCTTGATCGTCTCGTAGCTCGCCAGACCGCTGTTCACCTCGTCGAAGTAGCCCTGCATGAGCGTCTTGACCCTCGGGTGCTCCGTCAGGTCCTTCAACGAGGCCCCGTCCCCGAGCCCCTGGCCCCTGGCCCAGTTGCGCAGCGACTCCTCGTCGAGCGTGATCAGCGCCGAACAGAAGTTCCGGTTGTTGCCGTGTACGACGACGTTGGCGATGTAGGGGCAGGAGGCCTTCAGCTTGCTCTCGAGCGCCTGGGGCGCGACGTACTTGCCGCCTGAAGTCTTGATGAGGTCCTTCTTCCGGTCGGTGATCTTGAGGAACCCGTTGGCGTCCACCTCTCCGATGTCGCCCGTACGCAACCAACCGTCGCGCATCAGCGTCTCGGCCGTTGCGTCGGGGAGTTTGTGGTACCCGCGCATCACGCCTCGCCCGCGGATGAGCACCTCGCCGTCCTCGGGCGCAATCTTGACCTCGGTGCCGGGCAGGGGCGGCCCGACCGTGCCCAGCTTGTAACGGTCGATCCGGTTCACGAACGTCGCGGCACTGGTCTCGGTGAGCCCGTAGCCCTCGAGGATGATGACGCCCGCGGCGTGGAAGAACTCGGCCACCTCGAGCGACAGCGGCGCGCTGCCCGAAATGAAGCACTTGAGGTGGCCGCCAAAGCGATCGTGCAGCTTCTGGAAGACCAGCTTGTGGGCGATGGCGCGCTTGAGGGCGAGCACGCCCGACGGCTTCTTGCCGGCCTGGACGAGCTTCGACGCCTCGGCCCCAACCCCCATGGCCCAGTCGAAGATCTTCGCCTTGGCACCGCCGTGCTCGTGGGCGCCCATCACCACCTTGTTGTGCACCTTCTCGAACACGCGGGGCACCGCGGCCACCCACGTGGGCTTCACCTCGGCCAGGTTGTCCACGAGCTTCTCGATGCGGCCGTCCACCGCCATCACGTGCCCGATGTAGACGTGGGCCGAGAGCAGCACCTTGCCGAAGCTGTGCGACAGCGGCAGCCACAGCAGCTGCAGGTCCTCGGGCAGCAGCATCTTGAGTTCGTCGATACCCTCGGCCTCGTAGATCCAGCAATCGTGCACCAGCTCGACGCCCTTGGGACGGCCGGTGGTGCCCGACGTGTACAAGAGCGTGGCCAGCCGCTGGGGGGTGATCCCACGAATCACGTCCGCGTAGCGACCGGGATCGGCGCGGTCGTACGCCATGCCCTTCTCGGCCAGCTGATCCACCGTGAGCACCCAACCGTCCCCGGCTGGGGCGGCCCCGGTCATCAGCACGACGTGCTTGAGGCCCGGGACCTCGCCGCGCTTGCGCTGCAGCTTCTCGAGCTGCAGCTCGTTTTCGACGAACGCAATCTGCGAGGCCGAGTCGTTGATGATGTAGGCGCACTCGTCCGGCGTGTTCGAGGGGTAGATCGTCGTCGTCGCGCCGGCGGCGCACATCACCGCGTAGTCGCAGAGAATCCAGTCGAGGCTCGTCGAGGCCAGCAGCGAGCAGCGCTCCTCGTTCTTCAAGCCGAGCGCGCGGAGTCCGCTCGCCATCGCGCGGACCCGATCGCCCACCTGCCGCCACGTCATCGTCCCCCACCCCGGGTCGGTGGGATACATGAAGGCGGTACGATCGGGCGTTTCTTCAACCCGTCGGAGAATCATGTCGGCAAACGACTGCACGTTGGCGAAGGCCATGACGACTCCTCCGTGAATGACGTCCCTATCCTACTCCTCCGCCCGGTCGGGGGATCCTCCCGAATCGACGCCAGGCTCGAGCGTGAAATGGGAACGGTCTCGCTCCTCGGCTACCTGTGACGGGTCAGGTGGGCCCTCGTCGAGCCAGTACGCCATCGGCTCGGCCTCCCACACGAACGGCTCACCGTTCAACCGCACCCGGCCGGCCTCGATGGCCTGAGACACGTCGGCCAGCGGCAGGTGCCCGAGGTCGCGCACGAGGGCCTCGAACCGTCCCTGGCGCACGGCGTCTATGAACCGGCCGTACGACCGGGCGACGTACGCGGTGTGATAGTGGGCCGGGTTGAACGCCAGTCCCGCGAGCCCGAGACGCTTGGCCACGAGCGCCAGCAGTCCTGTCACCTCGCGCGCCAGCCCGAGGCCCGGGGCATCCTGCCCGGGAAACCGCGGGCGGCGCTCGCTGAACCTCGCACGCGGGTCACGCAGCGTGAGCCACTCGACGTACAGCACGGCCGCGCCTCCCACGGTCTTCCGGTCGAGGACGCTCTCCACCAGCATGTGTTCCACGCCGTCGGCCGTGCCGTACACGCGGAGGCGTTCGCCGCCGCTCGACGCCGTGCCCATCTCAAAGCGGAACCCGCCGTAGCCTCGCCGCTCGAGAAAGGCCAACAGGCCGAGCCGGTAGAGCCCGAACTCGAGGCCCTCGGCGGTGTACGTGTCCAGCAGCAGGCGTCGCGGCGAGGGACGCAAGCCCAGCTGCACCTCCACGTCCGAGAAGTCGATGTCGTTTGACGAGCTCCCCATCAAGCCATCCTGGCGCAGCCGACGGGAGAGCCTGGCAAAGCGCACCGCCATCGGATCCGCGCCGGGTCGGATGGCCCGCCGGGTGTGCCACATCAACGCCAGGACGGTGCCGGCCAGCACCTTCCACGCGTCGGCGTGGTAGCCGCCGCCAGGCAGCCAGACGGACGGCGTACCGGCAAGGGCTTTCGCCACGTGCAGGTCGCGACGCCTTGTCCCATCGAGCGTGAGCCCCAGGTGGCCGAGATGATCCCCGGCGAGTACGTCGCCGCCGGCGATCACGAAAGCGAGCTCTGCGTCCGAGGGCACACGGGCGAGCAGCGCGTCGAGCGCCTGCAGGTAGTCGTGGTCGCGGCAGCCCGCCGGCAACACCACTTCGTCGACGCCGGGAATGGATCCCGACGAGGAGCCGGACAGCGATCCGATCCAGACCCGCTCATCCCCACGAAGGCAGGCCGCCGTGCCGTCGGGCGGGTGCGCGTCGAGATCGAGGATGGCGACGCGGCCGGCGAACCCTTCCGCCCTCAGTACCGCGATGGCGATGGCGATGTCGTTGACGGCGCAAAGCCCGCTACCGTGCGCTGGCCCGGCGTGGTGGAACCCGCCGAGCAGGTTGACGGCCGGGCCGCCACGACTCAGGCTTTCGCGCGCGGCCGCGAGCGTGCCGCCGGTTCCGAGGCGGACGGTGCGCATCACCTCGTCGACCGGAACGTCCCACGGGTCGACACCGAAGATGCGCGCCAGCGTGTCCCGCTCGCCGAGTTGGCCGAGGTACGCCTCGGTGTGGACTCTCGCCAGGTCCTGGTAGCGCGCCCTCACGGGCGCCCGCAGGTTGTCGCGCTCGAGCCACTTCCACTCGAGCAGGTACCACGCCACGAGGTCGGCGCGCCGCGGCTCGAGACCCGTGCGACGGCCAAAGGCCGTGAGCGGCAGGCGATAGTCAGCGTCGTACCAGATGGGCAGCTGCCGGTCCCACAGCCGCATGCGGTGAAGCGGATTGAGCGTCACGAGGGCAGCCTCTCGGCGAGGATCGCGCGCAGGTGGTCGAGCGAGCTGAGCCCGGTAGGCTCCTCGGCCAGCAGTGGCAGGTCGATGACCGGATGGGTCGCCATCCGCGCTCGGAGACGATCGAGGCCACGCCGGTCACGCGCGCCAAGCCACGCCATGAGCTGATCGCCGTCGTCTGGCGACACGGTCCCGCGCGCCCGGTCGCGTGCCGGCTCGGGGTGGCGCATGTTGACCACGAGTGGCCCGAGGCGGTGACCCGACTCGACCAGACGCCGGGCGAAGAACAGCGTCTCGGGAATGCGCTCTTCCTCTGCCCGCGTG
This sequence comes from Acidobacteriota bacterium, assembly GCA_017860085.1. Classification (GTDB taxonomy): domain Bacteria; phylum Acidobacteriota; class Vicinamibacteria; order Vicinamibacterales; family JAFNAJ01; genus JAFNAJ01. The sequence goes on from JAFNAJ010000035.1 coordinate 3,924, forward strand.
ACCAGCACGAACACCGTGCGCGACGCGCGGAGCAGCGCTGCGACCTCGGTGGCCCGCTCGCGGAACCCGGCGTAGAGCGGTCCAAAGGCCTGGAAGAACTCGGCCATGTCGCGCAGCAGGCTCAGCCCCACGACCCGGTCGAAGAAATGCTCCACGCTGCGGCCCACGGGCCCGAAACGGCTCGCCCCACGGAGATGCCCTTCCCGGTCGAACCATGGCTTGAGCGCGATCCGCAGCGCGCCGCTGTCGAGAAACCCGATGATCCGATCGGGCGCCTCGAGGAAGTCGAGCGCCTGCCGCGTGGGCGGCGTGTCGAGGACGACGCAGTCGTAGCGCCCATCCGAGGCGACCTCGAACAGCCGCTCGACGGCCATGTACTCGAGAACGCCGGCCAGCGTGCCGGACAAGTGCGCATACAGGCGGTTGGTGAGGATCCGCGTGGCCGCCTCGTCGTCGGGCGCGTAGCGGCGCACGAGGCGGTCGAACGTCGCCCGCGCATCGAGCAGGCTGGCCCACATCCTCCCGCGCGTGCCGGTGCGGATCTCCACCTCCCGGTCTCGTGCCCGCTCGCCCACGCCGAGCGTGTCCTTCAGGCGCATCGACGGGTCGAACGTCATCACCAGCGTGTCGCCACCTTGGCGCGCGGCCTCGAGCGCGAGCGCGGCTGCGAGCGTGGTCTTGCCGACACCGCCCGATCCGACCACCACGACGAGCGAATGGTCGAGCAAGGGTGTCATACCAGCACCTCGGCCTCAGCCAGGGCGTGGCGCAGGACCGGCGCGAGCGCCGTGGGCAGCGCGGGCCCGCGATCGATCGGCACGAACGGCAGCTCGACGCGTGGGCCGCGCCACAGCGCACCGAGGCGGCCGAGCTCGCGTTCGTTGATGGCGCGACGCGTGTGCCACAGGCGTGTGAGCTCGGAGTCGGGCGATCCGCGCCGGTCGCGCACGGGCGGGTAGAGACCGTTCACCACCAGCAGCTCGGGCCATCGTCCGAGCGACAGCTGCATGCGCTGCGCCAGCTCGAGGCCCTCCTGGACGGGCATCTCCTCGGCCTGGGTGACCACCACGACGCCGGTTTCGGCGGCATTGCCAATGAACGCCGCCAGCTCGCCGGCCATGTGGCCGAACGGGCCCTCCTTGATCACGTCGGACACCACCTGCGGCGCGGTGAGCATCGACAGGCCGTGCCCGGTCGCTGGCGCGTCGAGGATCACGAGGTCGGCCGACTGCCGGCGCGCCTTCCCGGTGAGGACACGGTAGGCGTGACCGAGGATCGCCAGCTCCTTCAGGCCTGGCGCGGCATCGACGAAGTGCTCGAACACCGGGCTGGCGACGACGCGCTTCGAGAGCCACTCGATGCGGAGGTGGTCGCGGACGACCTGCTCGAGCACCTGGCGGGGTTGGAGGTTCTGCAGGCGCAGCGCAGGGCCGGCGGTGACGACCTCTCCGCCCGACGGCGCGACGCCAAGCAACTCGTGCAAGTTCTCGCGGGGATCGACCTCGAGCAGCAGCGTGTGCCGCCCCTCGCCGCTGGCGATGCGACCGAGCGTGGCGCTCACCACGCTCTTGCCGACGCCACCCTTGCCCGTGACGACCAGGAACCGCCGCGACGCGAGATCGGCCAACAGGCTCATGGGATCCCGACCGCCGAACCTGTGCTGATTCTATCCCGCCGCACGCCGGGCGTGACCTCTCCTGTCACACCCCCTGTCTAGGCTCATCAGCGGCTCGAATCCAGAGCCACCAAGAGGAGGCCCCATGACACCTTCCGCGCTGGCATTGACCGAGAGCCCCGCGTGCCGAACGCCGGACGCCGAACGCCGGGTTCCGCTCCCCCGCCCCCGTCCGACCCTGCGTGTCGTCGCGCGCCCGTCCTCGGGACGCCGCCTCGACGCGGCGCAACTCGCGCAATTGCTCGACGCGCTCGACCTGCGCCGCCGCCGTGCGCAGATCAAGGCGCGGACATGGGGGGCTGCCATGGGGTCAGATCTTGATTCTATGCACTCGCCTCGACGCCCTACTCCGTTCGGAGCGCCTCCAACGGATCGAGCTGCGCGGCGCGGCGCGCCGGCAGGACACCGCTCGCGAGCCCGACGATGAGGCTGACGGCGAGGGCGGCGACAACGTAGCCGGGCGATATGTGGAGCGGAAGACCGGGCACTGCGAGCCGAGCGCACCATGCGAGGCCAAGCCCCACGCCCACCCCGACCGCGCCACCGGCCATCGCCAGCATCGCCGCCTCGATCAGGAAGATCAGCAGGATCTGACCGGGCGTGGCGCCCAGTGCTTTCTGGAGCCCAATTTCGCTGGTCCGCTCGCCCACCGAGATCCACATGATCGTCAGGATGCCAATCGCGCCAACCACGAGCGATATCGCGCCGATCCCGGCCACGGCAAGGTTGATCATGCCCAGGACGTTCTCGAGCACGTCGAGCATGCCGGTCTGCGTGGTGATCGTGAAGTCCTCGCGGCCGTCGTGACGCTGGACGAGCACGGCGCGCACGTCGCGCGCGATGGCGTCTGCCGGGCGCCAGCTCGCAAACAGCACGTCGATCTCCATCAGGTCGTCGCGGTTGAACAGCTGCTGGGCCGACGCGACGGGCACGTACACCGAGTCGTCGATGTCGAACCCGAGCAGCAGGCCCTTGGGCGCCATCACGCCGATCACCTGCGCGCGCTGCCCGCCGATCTTCACGTGCGCGCCCAGCGCATTGCCCGTGCCGAAGATCTCGCGCTTGAGCTTCGGCCCCAACACCGCCAGCGGCGCCGCGCGTCGGGGATCGCCCGCCGGCAGGAACCGGCCCTGCCCCACCTCGAACTTCCACACCCTCGGCACCTCGGACGTCACCCCGTAGACGAACACGCTGCGACCCCGCTCGCCGGCCTGCACGCGCGCCATGCCCATCGCGACCGGCACGACCTCCTGCACGCCCGGCACGCGGCGCAGCGCCTCCGAGTCCTCGATCGTCAGGGGCTTCGTCGTGACGCCAAGAGCGCCGGGAATCCCCGTCGTCTCGACGCGTCCCGGGTTGATGCCGAGGATGTTGGTGCCAAACTGCGTGAACTCCGACAAGACGTACTGGCGGGTGCCTTCGCCGAGCGACGTCAGCAGCACGACCGCCGTGATGCCAATGACGATGCCGAGCATGGTAAGGCTCGACCGCAGGCGGTGCGCCAGCACCGCGCCAGTGGCCAGCTCCACGGCATCCCGAAGGTGCCATCTCATCGCCGTGTCAGCGCCGCAACCGGGTCGAGCCGAGCGGCCCGGCGCGCCGGCAGTGCGCCAAAGACGATCCCCACGGACACCGAGACGCCCAACGCGGCCACGACGGCCCACGCCGGCGGATCGATCGGGAACGCCGGATAGACGACGGCGAACGCCCGTGTCGCGACAAACGCGACGCCCAGCCCGGCTACGCCTCCCGCCGTCGCGATGATGGCGGCCTCGACGAGGAACATCGCCAGCACCTGCCCCCGGCTGGCCCCGAGCGCCTTCAGCAGGCCGATCTCGCGCGTTCGCTCCGAGACCGACACCAACATCACGTTCATGATGCCGATCCCGGCCACGCTCAATGAGATGGCGGCAATGCCGGTGAGCGCCGCCGTCAGCATCCCGAGAATGCGGCCAAACGCTGACAGCACCGCATCCTGCGTGAGCACCGTCACGTCTTCCTCGTCGTCGTGCCGCTCGGTGAGCACCCTGAGGATGGCCGTGCGCGCGGGCTCGATGCTGTCGTGGCTGCCCGCATCGACCAGGATCCTGAACAGGCTGCGACGGTTGAACATGCGGAGGTGGCGCACGACCGGGATGTGGACCACCTCGTCCATGTCCATGCCCATCGACATCCCGCGAGGCGCCATGACGCCGATGATCCGGTAGCGCTCGTCCCCCAGCCGCAGCATCGCCCCCAGCGGATTGCGGCTGGGGAACAGTTCGGACTGCAGCTTCGCCCCGATCACGCACACCGCTCGGTCGCGCTCGGCGCCCTCGGGCAGGTACTGCCCCGACTGCAGGCGGAGCCGGCGCACGCCGAGCATGGCGGCCGTGGTCCCCACGATCGTGATCTCGCGGCTCCGCTCACCGAACTGCGCCGCGGCGGTGCCGACCGAGAGCGGCGCCAGCTTCCGAATCTGCCGCACCTGGCGCTCGAGCGCCTCGGCATCCTCCACGGTGAGGTCGTGCGGGACGCCACCAATCACGGGCGCCATCCCCGTCGTCTCGGTCTTGCCGGGCAGCACGATGAGCAGGTTGGTCCCCAGCGAGGCGAACTCGGCGGTCACGTACCGGCGCGCGCCCTCACCGAGGCTCGTGAGCAGCACCACCGCGCACACCCCGATCCCGACGCCGAGCAGCGACAGCCCGGTCCGCAACCGATGCCCCCGCAACGCCCCCGCCGAGAACACGAGCACATCGTCAGCGTTCATGATTCGGCGACCGCCTCGCGGCCAACGGGGAGCCCCTGCCAGCCGGCGGCTGGCGGGGCCGTCCCGAACGCCAAGCGCCGAGGCCCCAGTGCCGAGCCCCGAAGTGCGGGAGCGCAGGCCTTCAGGCTTGCGACCCGCCTTCCAGCCGTCCGTCGACCATGCGCGTCTGGCGCCGCGCGCGCATGGCGATGGCCGGATCGTGCGTCACGACCAGCAGTGTCAGCCCTCCCGCGTTCATGGCCTCGAGCAGTTCAACCACCTCGCGCCCCGACGTCGTGTCGAGGTTCCCCGTCGGCTCGTCGGCCAGCAGGACCTCGGGATCGAGGACGATGGCGCGCGCGATCGCCACCCGCTGACGCTCGCCGCCCGACAGCTGGTCGGGGCGATGGGCGACCCGCTCGGAGAGGCCGACCGACGCGAGCGCACGCGCCACTCGCTGACGCCGCTCGACACGCTCGACGCCGGCGAACACCATCGGCAGTTCGACGTTCTGCGCAGCCGTCATGCGCGGCACGAGGTGGTAGAACTGGAAGACGAAGCCGATCTTCCGCCCGCGAATGCGCGAGAGGGCCCGCTCGTCGAGGTGCGTCACGTCCTGCCCACCGAGTCGGTAGGTGCCGGCCGAGGGACGATCGAGGCAGCCAATGATGTGCAGCAGCGTCGACTTGCCCGAGCCCGACGGCCCCATGATCGACAGGTGATCACCGGGCTCGATCGTCAGGTCCACACCCCGCACGGCGTGCACGGGTCGCCCCCCGACGTCGAAGTCCCTGGTGATCCCCCGGAGCTCGATCATCGCGTCGTCTCCGACTCGATGCGCACCCGGGCGCCGGCCTTCACCTCGACGCGATCGATCGACACCACGACCATCTCGCCCACCGACAGCCCGTCGATGACCTCGACGAAGTCCCAGTTGCGCAGCCCGGTCTTCACGTCCACGGCGACGAGAGCCTCGTCTCGGACCACGAGCACCTGCGCGTTCTGCATGAGCGCGTACGCCGGGATGCGAACGACGTCTGGCCTCACCTGCAGGATCACTTCGACGTCGGCCGAGGTGCCCGGCAGCAGCCGTTGCGACGCGTCGCGATCGGCGAGCTCGACTTCGATCTCGAACGTGCGGTTCTGCTCCTGGCGGTCCTCGACGTAGGGCGCGACGCGGACGAGACGCCCGGCGAACGACTGGCCGGCATAGGCGTCGAGGGTGACGCGCACCGGCAGCCCCTCGTGCACCTTCGCGACGTCGACCTCGTCCAGGGGAGCGCTGATGTAGATGCCCGCGGGGTCGATGAGCTCGATCACGGGCGGAATCGGAATACCCGGCGGCGCCGGCGTGATCCATTCGCCGATCTCGGCCGACACCTCGGCCACGACCGCGTCGAAGGGCGCGCGGATCACCGTCTTGTCTTCCTGAACCCGGGCGAGCGAGAGCGCGGCTTCGGCCTGCTGCACGCGCGCTCGAGTCGCATCGCAGGTGGCCCGCGCTGCATCGCGCTCGGTCACGGCCCGGTCGAGCGCCTGCTTCGACACGAGGCCCGATTGCACGAGGTCGTCGAGGCGTTGCGCCTCGCGCGTGGCCAGCTGGGCGCGCTCGCACGCCTCGGCCACGACGACGCGCGCCACCTCGAGGGCGCGCGTCTGAAGCGCTGCCTGCGCGCGGTACTCGTCGACGACCAGCCTCATGAGCACGTCACCCTTGCGGACGCGGTCGCCCTCCTTGACGAAGAGAGCCTCGACGCGCCCGCCGAGCTCGGAGCTCAGCGCGGCCCGTCGCCGTGACTTCACCGTGCCGGCCTTGCTGTTGGTGACGGTTTCTTCCACCGGCCCGCGCGCCACGCGATACACGGTGACGGGCACGATCGGCGGCTTGAACAGGGCCCATCGGGCCCAGGCGACGGCGCCCGCGAGGACCGCCAGGATGACCAGGCGACGAGTCCAGCGCCACATCAGGCGACGCTCCCAGCGGGGGCCCAGCTCATCGACGCCGAGGCTGAGGTCAACCGACGTCGGTGCAATCCTGATCTACGATCCTACCGCGGTTGGGCCATCGAGGCGCCCGCAACCGCGTCCCAGCTCGGCGCGTCCTTCTGGAGAGAGGTCAAACGAATGCTCAGGGTGGTGGAACGGGTGCTTGGCGAGGGCGACGTGCACCGGGGCGGGGCCTGCGTGGCGCGCACCGGCTACGAGCTCTCGCTCTATCGCCAGTGGGTGGACAAGGACGGCCAGCTCGAGCCGCGCCACTTCGAGGTGGAGGGGCACCTCATCGCGCCGCCCGAGGTGCTCGAGCCGCTGCTCGGGACCTCGGCCCCCCTCACGCTGCACCTCGACGCGCAGCGAGCCGTCGATGTGTACCTGCTCAATGCCGACGGCGCCGTCACGAGCGCCGACGACCGCGGCTTCTACGCGAGGGCCTGAATCCAACACCCGGGGAACACCCGGGGTCAGATCTTGATTCTATGCACGCGGCCCCACGTGCTGACCGTGCATTAAATCAAGATCTGACCCCGATCGACGTGACCCCCATCGACCGAATCCCGGGCTATACTGCGAATGGACGCCACCGCCTCGGCGTCCAGGCCTGCCCCCGCCGGGAGACCCACCGTGCCCGCTGCGGCCAGCGTCACCTGCTTCGATTCCCCTCGGAGAACGCCACCGGCCACGATCGCGCGCGCAGCCCGCACGCTCTCCGCCAACCTGCTCCTCACGCAGGTGCTCGAAGCCTTCCCGTCGCTGGCGATCGTCGTCGACGACAACCGGCAGATTGTCGCCGTCAACGGCGCCACGCTGCGGGCGCTGGACGCTTCGTCGCCGAGCCAACTGATCGGGCGGCGGCTGGGCGAAATCCTCGGGTGCGTCCACGCGGGTGAACCTCCCGCCGGTTGCGGCACGACCCCGTCGTGCTGCGCCTGCGGAGCGGCGCATGCCCTGCGGGACGCGCGCCAGCGCCGCGAGCGCCAGGTGATGGAGTGCCGCATCCTGGCCGAGCGCCTCGGGCGCCCGCTCGCACTCGACCTGCGCGTCCACGCCACCCCGGTGTGGCTGGCCGATCGGTACTTCACGGCCCTGTCGCTCGAGGACATCGCGGCAGAGAAGCGGCGTCAGGCCCTCGAGCGCGTCTTCTTCCACGACGTGCTCAACACGGCCCACGTCCTCGACGCCCAGGTGCATCTACTCGCCGAGATCGACTCGCTCGACGACGCCCTGCAGCTGTCGGAGGAGCTCAATGGATCGGTGTCGCAGCTCGTGCAGGAGATTCGCGCGCAGCGCGACCTGGCGGCCGCCGAGCGGGGCGACCTGATCGTCCAGCGTCAGCACCTCCCCGCCAACCTCGTGCTGCTCGCGGTGCGCGACCTCTACCGGTCGAGCCACCAGGCGACGCTCACGTGCCACCCCGCGCCCGAGACCGTGTTCGTCGACACCGACCGCACGCTCGCGATCCGCGCGCTCGGCAACCTGGTGCGCAATGCCCTCGAAGCCACGCCGCCGGAGGGCGAGGTCGCGGTGTGCGTGGTCCCCGGGCAGACCGACGTCGCGTATCACGTGCACAACCCCGAGGTGATCCCCGTCGAAGACCGGTTGCAGGTGTTTCAGCGCTCGTTCACCACCAAGGGCGAGCCGGGTCGCGGGCTCGGCACTTACGGGGCGCGCCTGATCGTCGAGGAATACCTCGGCGGCCGCGTCGAGTTCCGGTCGGAGGAGGGCGCAGGCACGATCTTCTCGCTGCGCCTGCCCAAGGCCGACTGACGGCGTCCACCACACCCCGGTTGCCCGGTCCCGGGGGGGCGGGATACCCTTAAGCGTTGCGAGGTCGGAGTCCCGGGTCTGGGTTCCGAGCGTCGAGCGCCGAGCCCCTGGTGCCGAGCGCCAAATCCGTGACTCCAAGTCCTGGCCCCGAACCCCAAGTCCCGAGCCCTGAACCCCGAGCCCCAAACCCCGAGTCTCTGTGGAGGCCCCATGACCGTCGCTGATCTCGTCGCCCTCGAGGAAAAGTACGGCGCCCACAACTACCACCCGCTCGATGTCGTCCTCTCGCGCGGCGAACGTGTCTGGGTCTGGGACGTCGAGGGGCGTCGCTATCTCGACTGCCTCGCGGCCTACTCCGCGGTCAACCAGGGGCACTGCCACCCGCGCATCCGCCAGGCCATGATCGACCAGCTCGGCCGCGTCACGCTCACGTCGCGCGCGTTCCGCAACGACCAGCTCGCCATGCTCTACGAGCGCGTGCACGAGCTCACCGGCATGGACATGTC
>JAFNAJ010000359.1 GCA_017860085.1 Acidobacteriota bacterium
GCCAAAGCCCGGCAGCACCTCGTGGTCGATCCCGACGATGAACTCGCGCGTGCGATCGTTCTCCAGGTCGGGGTCGACCGACCCGACCGTCGTCAGGGCCGTCGGGTTGTCGGGGTTGTAGTTGCCGCCGAACGTCAGGATGCGCGTGTAATCCACCTCGTTGCCCTGCACGAACGTGTCGCCGTTCGTGTCGGTCCACGGGAAGCCAATCAGGGCTTCCGTGACCGGGTTGAGCGGCCCCGACTGCCCACCCGGGTTCAGCTGGCCGAAGTAGATCGAGTAGGACGCCTTGGCAATGGTCTTCCCGTTGCCCCTCACGTCGTAGGTCGCGCCCAGGCGCGGCGACCAGTTGTTGTACGTCACGCCCGAGTCGGCGCCCGGGAAGGTGACGGCCGGCAGCCACTGGGGAGCGAACGGATGGCCAGGAACGGCGGCCTCCCTGAGTTCGTCCCCCTGGCTGTCGAACCGCAGCCCGAGGTTGAGCGTGAAGCGCTTCACCGTGTAGGTGTCCTGCACGTACAAGGCCCAGGTGTTGAGCAGGTAGTCCTGCAGGGCGTCGCGGTAGAGATAGGCCTCCGACGCCACGCCGTTCCGGAACCTCGCGATGGTGTTGCCTCCCCTGTGCCCCTCGTAGAAGCCTTGTGCCGAGCGCCAGCGGATCCCCGCCTTGAACGCGTGGTCACCGCCGAGCGTGTTGGGCAGGAAGTAGTTGGTGGTGAAGTCGAGGCTGTTGGTCGGCCGGAGGTAGACCGCGCTCTGATACGAACGGCCCCACACGCCGGTCGTGATCTCGTAAGTCGCCTGCACGTCGTAGAGACTGTCCTCGTGGAAATCGAGCACGAAGTTGTTGCCGAGGTGCGCCCACTGCACCTCCATCAGGAGACGGTCGCCGAACACGTGCTGGTCGCTGGCCTTCCAGAGCGGGCTCGGGCCCGTGATCCAGCCCGTCGCGCCGTACCGGCTCGACACGGCCTTCTGACGATAGGTGGTTTCGAGCGGGCGCGTGTCGGAGGCATCACGCGCGTTCCTCACCTTCTCGGCCCATGTGTTCTGGAACCCCAGCTTGTTGCCCGTGAAAGGCGCCCAGTTGAGCTTCCAGTTGTAGTTGTTGAGCTCGGTGAGGTCGGTCTCGAGACACGCCCGCAGACCATCGGTGTCGGTCGGCGGTGTCGGTCGGCAGGTCGGCGTGTTCTTGTAGAACCCCAGCACGCCCACCTTGATGTTCTGAACGCCGACGCTGCCCCAGTACCACAGGCTGCCCTTGACGATGGGACCGCCCACCTCGACCCCGTAGTCCTCGATGTTCTGGATGGGGTTGCCCGACCTGGCGCCCTGCGCCCGCAGTTCGTCGTTGACGTTGTCGGCCTGGAACTCCTCGTCCGTGATGTAGTACCGTCCCGACCCGCGGAACTTGTCGGTGCCGCTGCGCGTGACGAGGTTGATGCCCACCCCGCCGGTCTGCTGCGAGGCATCGGCGCCGCCCGTCGTCACCTGCATCTCCTGCAGCATGTCGAAGTCGTAGTAGATGGGCGAGGCGCCCGTCGCCGACATGTCGGTGATGTTCACGCCGTCGATGGCCCACTGGTTGTTGCCGTAGAAGGCGCCGCGGGAGACATAGTTCGACTGCTGGCCCGACTGGCTGCCGCCCACGTTCGCGCGGTCCATGGCGATAGCCGGGGTGCGCTCGAGCATCACCCACGGGTCGCGCGCCGACGGGATGCTCTGCAGCGACTCGATGTCGAACGTCGTCCGGGCGGTGGTCGACTTCGTGTCGACAATCGGGCTCTCGCCCGACACCGTGATGGTCTCCTCGATCGCCGACACCTCGAGAGCAGCGTCCACCTCGGCGTTGAAGCCGATCGTGAGCAGGATTTCGGTCCTGATCAGCGTCCTGAACCCTGCGAGCTCGAACTTCACCGAGTAGGTGCCGATCGGCAGGTCGGGTGCACGGTACGTGCCCGTCTCCGACGTGACGAGGATTCGGGGTTGCAGCAGGGGCGAGCCGCTAATCGTGACGGTGACCCCGGGCAGCACGGCCCCGGAGTTGTCGACGACCTTGCCCAAGATGGTGCCCGTCTGCTGCTGAGCGAGGCCGATGGCTGGCAGGAGGGCCAAGGCCAGCGCGGCCACGAGGATCGGGACCCGTCTTCGCATTGTCCAACCTCCTGAACGGCGGGGGCTTCCGGTTACCGGGTGATCGCCGGGAATCCGCGGCGGTGGGCTGGGGGTGGCTCAGCGCGCAGCGACGGCGCACCAATAGCTGCTCGTGGGCCTAGCAGACGACGTGCCACTGAGCGTGTCACACAAGCCCTTCAAAACGCAGTGAATCCGTGGGGTCGACTCCCGACGATTCCCGGTTCTCCAGCCGTTTGGATCGCGGCGATCCAAGGCGGCGGATCGCCGCCAAGGGGTTCCGGAATTCGACGGTGCCAGGGTTCGGGTGCCGGGGCTCGAAAGTCGCGGGCTTCGGGTCAGTTCATGCCCGCGATCCGCCGGCGGAGCGCCTTCACGTGGTCCCAGATTTCCCGGTGCTCCTCGTCTGGCGGCTGCCCGTCGGCCTCGGTGCCGCTCGCGGTCACGCGCGAAGTCGCCCGGAGATAGGCCTCGAGGTCCCGCAGGGCCCTCACGTGGTCGTCGAGGTGATAGGCAATCAGTCCCCGGTCCCGCAGTTCGTTGATGGCAAGTGGATCCAGCGCCAGCAGGAGATCCACCGCGTCCCTGGCTTGCGGGAAGGACCGCATGCCCACGTAGAGGCGCTTCACGTTGTTGAGCATCCGGACGAGGATGCCGCGCTTGCCCACAGGCGCCAACATCCGCCGATCGAAGACGGCCTCGTCGCCGGCCACGCGCCGCAGCAGTTCTCGGCACTGCGCGTCGGTCAGCACGGCTCCCCGGTTGAAGGGATCGATGATGATGTCGTGCGGCTCCTCGGTGTCGAAGCGATTGCTGCGGCCCTTCACCAGGAAGTGACCGGGGAAGTTCACGCCTTCGGCGTGCACGCCGCAGCGCCGGGCCACCTCCATGAAGACCAGCGACAGCGTGATGGGAATGCCGGTGCGACGCTCGAGCACGTCGTTGAGCATGCTGTTGCGGGGGTCCTCGTAGTCGTCCTCGTTGGGGTGAAAGCCCTCGTCTTCGAAGAGCAGCTGGTTGAGCGCCGCGATCTGCTCGTAGGCTCCCGCGGTGCGGCCCAGTCGCTCGAGGCGGACCATGGCGAGGGCGCCCAGGCGCGTCAGGCGCGCCAGCGACGGCGCTGGGTCGAGGTGCGGATGCTCGATCCGGGCGATCACCAGCGCCCCGCGTGGCAGGTCGCCATCGTCCGGGCTCGAGGCCGCGCGCTGGAGCTCCTCGACGGCATCTCGCGGAATCATCAACGGCCTCCGTCCGACAGCACCTGGGCGAGGAAGTCGAGCGTCACGCTCGCGAGCGAGCCGACCACGGCATCGGCGTCTCCAAGCGCCTCGGCAGGACACGACGTGGTGACGCCCACGCACGTGAGGCCCGCGGCCTTGGCCGACGAGATGCCCCACCGGGAATCCTCGACGGCCACGCACCGCGCCCTGGGCACATCGTCTGCCACGACTCCCGCCTCGACGAGCAGCGCCATCGCACGCGCATAAGGGTCGGGCGCGGGCTTCGCCCGAGGCGTCTCGCCGGCGGCGACGATGGCAGTGAAGCACGAGCGAAGG
>JAFNAJ010000360.1 GCA_017860085.1 Acidobacteriota bacterium
CCAGCACGATGCCCGCGATGCGGCGCTGGCGATCGTCGTTCAGATCCCAGGAGGACCACACCCACCGGCTGGGTCCCTGGCCGCGCGCGAGGCGCTGCCGCTCGCGCGCCATCCCGAAGGGGATGAGCAGCAAACCCAAAACGAACAGCGCGGGCAACGTGACGAAGGCGATGATGCCGAAGTAAGGGTTCGTGTGCAGACCGAGGAAGTCCACGACGAAGCCCATGATGAACAGGAGGGCGCTCACGGTCGTGAGGAGGATCCCGACACTCGAGATCGGGTTCTGGGCTGTCTTGGGCAACAGATGGCGCACGGTCATCCCCTTTCAGCGGACGTGAAGTGGTGTCCCGCGGCTCGGCCAGGCGTCGCTGGACGCCCGTGCCGGCACCCGCCGCACGCATCACGATTACATCAGGAGGGCAAACACGATCAACGCGACCGTCAGCAGGCCCAGCGTCACTGCCACCGTGCCGAGCGCGCGACCGAAGGCCGCCGATCTCGGGTTTGGCGGTGTCGTCTCGTAGAGGCCAAGCCGCCCTTCACGCGCGAGGCGCTCGTACTCGGCCGGCCGCTCGTGCAGCAGTTCGTGTTCGGGCACTCGGCCCGTGAACATGACCAGGTCCATCGGGAACTTCTCGGGCCTGATGTGTCCGTTGAAGAAGTGGATCGTGAAGATGAACCCGACGGCCAGGAGGGCCTCCTCGCCGTGCACGAGCAGCGCGATGTTGAACACCCAGCCCGGAATCACGAGCGCGAAGGTCTCGGGGAACCACAACATCATCCCAGACCCGCCGATGATCAGCATGCCCCAGAACACCGCCCAGTAGTCGAACTTCTCCCAGTAGGTGAACCGGTCGAACTTCGGCCGCGGGCCTAGCCCCACGAACCACCGCATGTGCCCGTACATCTCGATGACGTCGCGCGGCTGCGGCACCATCGAAGTGGGTCCCCACAGGGCCCCATAGTCGCGCTTGCGGTACACCTGCCAGAGCACCTGGCCCACATGGCTCACGAACGCGCCGATCATCACCACCGCGCAGACGCGATGGATGAACCCCGCCGACTCGATGCCGCCCCACAGGCCTGCCAAGGTGCGCGCCCAGCCCTGATCGGCAAATCGAAGCGGCAGGCCGGTGAGCGCCAGGCCGATGAAGCTCATCATCAGGAACACGTGCGTCACCCGCTGCCGGCGGTCGAACCGCTGGTAGTAGCGCTCGGCGACGTGGCGGGGCGGTGCTGAAGAGGCCATCCTACGCGGCTCCACTGTCGTCACGCTGCTCCTTGTCGGCCTTGGCGGGGGGAGCCCGGCGCCGCTGCCGGCGCAGCCTCAACTCCTTGGTGAACCAGAGCCCCGTGTGGATGCCAAAGAAACTGAACACGCCGAGCAGCAGGAGGTCCATGAACTGGCCCGTGTAATAGAGCAAGGGCATCGGATCGCGATGGTGCCGATTCGCGTGCGGGTTGTACTTCGCGAAGTTCGCATTCGCGCCTTCGTGACACTTCCGGCACGTGGCCACGATGTTGGCGTCATTGACCGGTGACGCCGGGTCGGCCTGCGGCCGCACGTCGTGGGCCCCGTGACAACTGGCGCAGGTGGCCACGCGCGCGAAGCCGAGCGCGGTCACCTGTCCATGGAACGTGTCACGGTATGACGCGATCGACTCCTGGTGGCACGTGCCGCACTCACGCACCACGTCCACCTGCCATACCGACATGTCCGACCGCTGAATGTGGTGCGCCGAGTGACAGTCGATGCACACCGGCCCCCGCGGGTTGTCCTGCTGCAGTTGCTCTCCGTGCTTGCCGCGCGCGAACTGCAGCTTCACCCCTTCGTGGCATCGTCCGCACACCTCGGGCACGTTGGTCCTGGCCACCTGGCTCGCCGGGTCGCTCTTTGCGCGGACGTCGTGCGCGCCGTGGCACGAACTGCAGGACGGCGCCACGAGCAGGCCACCCTTGAGCAGCGCGCGCCCGTGAATGCTGTCTTCAAACGACCGGACGACGTTGCCGCCGGGCAGGTGGGCCGCCGCGACCGTCGCATCGTTGCCGTGACACTGCCCGCACGTCCGGGGCAGGTTCAAGTGGTACGTGCGGGAGTCGGGGTCCTTCGACGGCAGGATGTCGTGGCTGCCGTGGCAACTGGCGCAGGTGGCCGCCACTTTGCGCCCGGCCTGGCGCGACTGGCCGTGCACGCTCGACGCGTAGTGCGCGGCAGGCTCGGGGTGGCACGTCGAGCAGTCGGGCCGCGCGAGCTTCTCGGCGTGTGGCCACTCGGCGGCCGTGGCGAGGTCTGTGTGACACGCCACGCAGGTGAGCCCCATCTGTCCGTGCAGCGACGCGCCGTAACGCTCGGCATCGACGTGCACCGACGTCTTGTCGGCGCGCACGGCCGAGTCTTTGTCGCCGTGACACATCAGGCAGTCGTCGTTCGACGGAGCCGACGGGGCCGGCGGCGTCTGCGCGGCCCCAGCCACACTGAACCAGAGCAGCAGGCCGGCGAGCACCGGCATCCTGGCAAGCGACGTCATCATTGGCTGAGATTATGGTCCAAACCGACTCATGCGAGTCTGCCAACCGCACCCGCAGCACTCCTCGTGTACTGCGGAAACCCCGCCGCCCGGCGATGGCACCCTGGAGCAGCAGACATGGTGGGCCAAGGATAGCGGACCGACGCAGCCGGCCGAGAACTGGGCAGACCGGCCGCGGAGGGACGGACGAGGAGTAGTACGCGCGCCATCCACCGGGCGGTCGGGTGTGCTATCCCATCGGGATAGGAGCAAACGCAGTGCCAAGAGAGTGGCCGAGCCCTCGCTGTGAATTGCCCGCTGGACCGCGATCTGCGCGGCCTAAACGCGACTGCGCGCGAGGCTCTCTGCCGAAAGTCCGGCAGTCTGGCTGGGCCTCCCGGCGCCCGCACGCCCCACGCGACCGTTAGTGAGCCGCGTGCCCGCTGCCTTGGTCACTCAGTACCTGCTCCCACTCGACAATCTGCGACTCGTGCTCCTGGGCGAACACCACCGCGTTCTCGCGGGACCGGAAGGCGGCGTAGTCCACGGCGCCGGTGCGCGGTTCTACCACCATCTTCACGTAGTAGGCGTCGTCGGCCGGGAGCATCTTGCCGCGCGTGTAGTCGGTCACGAAGATGGCCCGGGCCTCCTCGGTCGAGTGTTCGCGCAGGTACAAGGCGAGGCATCCCACCGACGCGAACTTGAACGCGTGCTGGCTCTGAGCGATCACCTCAGCGGCCAGCGCAGGATCGGTAATCGTGCGCCGGCAGTGGAAGCAGATGTCGCCTGCCCTGATGGTCACGGGCGTGGTCGTCGCGCACGCGCTCACGAAGAGCAGCCACGCCAGAATTGGTGCCCTCTTCATACGCGCCTCCTGCCGGAGTGTCGGCGTTCCGCCGACCCCCGCTGAATTGGGAGGCAAGTCGCGTGCCTCGACCTGCCCAGGCAGCCGCGACCGCAGCCTCAGGGCTCGGCTGGACGGCGTTTCAGGATCCGGAATTCGGCTGACGCCCTCGCTTCGGGCGCCACGTAACAGTGATGGCCGCAGGCGCGGCTCAGGTGCGTCGGAAGATCGGGTTCGAGCGCCGTGACGTCGTCCCACTCGTCTCCCAGGCCCACGATGGCGTTGGCCGCCGCGGCGACGGCATCAGGCGGGGCGCCGGGGAATCGCTTCCGC
>JAFNAJ010000036.1 GCA_017860085.1 Acidobacteriota bacterium
AAGCACCCTGAGGGCTAACGGCGAGCCCCTCATCCATCCTCCTTGAGGCCGCGCGGCCACGCGCGGCCTCTGTCTTTTGGCCACCAGGCTTGCGCCGGATGTGCCCGTCGCGGCTGTGTTAGGCTCACACCGCGCATGACCGAGACCCCGCTGGGGCCCGACGCCACGGCTCCTCCGTCCGCGCCCGCGTCCTCGGCCCGGCCCGCGCGGCTCGCGCGATCGGCTGGACTCATTTCTGTCGCGACCCTCGTCAGCCGGATTCTGGGGGTTGTCCGCGACGTGACCTACGCCTGGCTGTTCGGAGCGGGCGACCAGATGGACGCCTTCAACGTGGCGTTCCGGATGCCAAACCTCGTCCGCGACCTCTTCGCCGAGGGGGCGATGACAGCGGCGTTCGTGCCCACGTTCACGCGGTACCTCACCCGCAAGGGGCGAGACGAAGCGTGGCGCCTGGGCAACCTCGTGCTGACCGCACTCATCCTCGCGACGAGCCTTGTGGTCGTGGCGGGCATCGCCTACGCCTGGCCATTGACGACCCTGTTTGCCTCTGGGTTTGCCCAAGTGTCAGGAAAGCTCGAACTGACCGTGCTGCTCACGCGCGTCATGTTCCCCTTCCTGACGCTGGTGGCCATCGCCGTGGCGTTCATGGGCATGCTCAACTCGTTGGGCCACTTCTTCGTGCCCGCCCTGTCACCAGCGGTGTTCAACGTGGGAGCCATCATCGGCGCCCTGGTGCTGGTGCCCTTGATGCCCCTGGTCGGATGGCACCCGACGGTGGGGCTGGCGCTCGGCACGCTGCTCGGTGGCCTGGGACAGGCCGTCACCCAGTGGCCGGCGCTGAGGCGTGAGGGCTTTCGCTTCAGGCCGCGCGTGTCATTGTCCGACCCTGGCCTGCGCGAGGTGATGCTGCTGATGGTGCCGGGCACGATCGGCCTGGCGGCGGTCCAGATCAACCAGTTCGTCAACACCGTGCTCGCCACCGGCCAAGGCACCGGCGCCGTGTCGTGGTTGAACTACGCTTTCCGGATCATCTATCTGCCGATCGGGCTCTTCGGGGTATCGATTGCGACCGCGGCCATCCCGACGATCGCGGCAATGGCGGCACACGACGATCACGACGGCCTGCGGGCCACTGTGTCGCGAGGGCTGCGCCTGATGCTCGTCCTCAACGTGCCCGCGACGCTCGGCCTCGTCGTGCTCGCCTCACCGATCGTCGCGCTCATCTTCGAGCGCGGGAGCTTCACGAGCCTCGACACCCCCGCGACCGCAGCGGCCCTGATGTGCTACGCGCCTGGCCTGCTCGGGTATTCCATTGTGAAGATCGTCTCGCCTACTTTCTACGCGCTCAAGGACAGCCGCACCCCCGTGCTGGTGAGCGCGTCGTCGGTGGCCATCAACGTGGTGCTCAACCTGCTGCTGGTGCGGGTGCTCGGGTACCGGGGCTTGGCGCTCGGGACGGCCGTCTCGGCCATCGTCAACGGGCTCACCCTGCTCGTCCTCCTGCGACGGCGCATCGGCGGGATCGATGAGCGCCACTTGCTGACCACCTTTGCGAGGATTCTCGGCGCGTCGGTCGTGATGGCGGTGGCGGTCGCCGTCTGCGCCCATCAATTGGCGGCGCTGGCACCCGCTCGCGCGTTCTGGTCGCATGCCCTCCAGGTCTCGATGTCGATCGCGGTGGGCCTTGCCGTGTTCCTGGGCGCTGGCCGCCTGTTCGGAATCGAGGAACTGGACGAAGCGTTTGGTCGCGTGGCGGGTCGCCTGCTCGGTCGCACCTCGCGGCGCTGACGCGAGGGCCTGCGCCCGTATCGACGGGGCAGGACCCGCTGAAATACCTGTGGTACGATTCCCACGCAGTGCCCAGATATCCCTACCGTTCGACGTCCGCGTCCTTTTCTTTCGGGCCGGGCCCGCTGACGCCAGCCGTCAAGGTCATCCTCTACGCCAACATCGCCGTCTTCATCGCGGCGTTCGTCGCGCCGAGCATCGTCATCTATCTCGGCCTCGCGCCGGTCGCCGTGGTCGAGCGCCTGTGGCTGTGGCAGCCGGTGACGTACATGTTCGTGCACCGAGACCTGTTCCACATCCTGTTCAACATGCTCGCGTTGTGGATGTTCGGCGTCGAGCTCGAGCGCCTGTGGGGCACGCAGGGGTTCACGCGCTACTACTTCGTGACGGGCGTGGGTGCGGGGCTCACCACGTTGCTGGTGGCCCTGTTGCCCATCGAGCTGGCCGGGGCGGTCTACTACTCGGTGACGATTGGCGCCTCTGGTGCGATCTACGGCCTGCTGCTGGCGTTCGCCCTGATCTACCCGAACCGCCCCCTGCTGTTCTTCCCGATCCCCATCCCGGTTCCCGCCAGGTACTTCGTCATGATCCTCGGGGCCATCGCCTTCCTCTCGGCGGTGGGATCCGGTGGGGGTGGCATCGCGCATGCCACGCATCTCGGAGGCCTCGTCGTCGGGTATCTCTACTTGCGCAGGGGTCGCGGCGGGTTGCTCGCCGAGCTGAAGTACCGCTATCTCAAATGGAAGATGGCGCGGATGAGGAAGCGGTTCGGTGTGCATCCTGGCGGGCGCGATTGGACCGACAGGATCCACTGATGTACAGCGAGTCCTGGGTCAAACGTGCGGTACACCCTCACGTCCGGTGGAAGTAATCGTCGGTCCTGTCGAGCCAGTCCTGGCGGATCGGGCTGAAGACGTCGAGCTCAAAGGTGTCCTCGAGCGCCTCGGCCTGGTGCTCCGCCCACGAAGGTATGTGCAGGACCTCCCCCTCCCGGACGATGACCTCCTCGCCTCCAATCAGGAACTTGAGCGCGCCTTGCAGGATGTAGGTCATCTGCTCGCTTTCGTGCGAGTGCATCGGAACGACGGCGCCCTTCTTGAGATAGATCTGCGCGAGCATCTCACGCTCGCCGCTCACGATCTTGCGGGAGATCATGTCGGTGACTTTCTCGAGTGCGAGCTCGTCCCAGCGAACGACCCGGGCGTTGGTGCTCACCGCGCCCTCGCCGTCATGATCCCGGCCTCGACGGCCGACTCGAGCACTTCGACGACGTCCTCGAACGAAACGCTCCCGTAGTACCACGCGCCGGCGGCGTCGGCCTCGGCCTTGACCGCTCGGTAGATGTCAAAGTACGTCCGCTTGCCATCCACGAAGTTCAGCGCTTCGTAGACCATCAGGCCGTGCAGCGTCACTGGCCGCTTGATCTTCTGGCGCTTCTGGAGGAAGGCGGCGAGGTCGTCGACGAACACGGGCACCTTCTCGGCGCGCTTGTCGGGCGATACCGCGACCATGGGCACGTATTTCTCGCCAGTGAAGGCCGTCCAGAACGCCGCCATGCGCGCCTCAGCCATGGCGTCGGTGGGCAGCTGCCCGATCAGGCCCGACACGGTGCGTGCCGCCTCGCCGTTCCTGCTCCCAAGCGCGTAGACCGTCTCCAGCGCGCGCCGCTCACGGTGGACCGCTTCTCGCACGAGGTTGGCGCCCCGCGCGTACTTCTCGGCCCTCTCGCCAGCCGGCGCCGACGCGATCATCTGCATGGCCGTCGTTGCGTCGCGGCTCATCCGCTCGAGGGCCCGACCGTACATCTCCGTGGCCAACACGGGCAGGTCCGCGTCGCCGGCGGTCGCCAGGTAGTAGGCGACCGCCGCCACGGCCACGGCGTTGCGCTTCAATTGCGTCGCGTCCATCTGCCACAGGTCGTCGTCGCTCGAATGGATGTAGGGGTCGGGCCAGTTGGTGAAGGTCACGCCCGGCACACCGACAAGGCCCATGTTGAACACCTGGTGGTCGGTGTTGTTGTGGAATGGGATCACCCTGGCGTCGTACCGCTCCCGTGTGCCCAGCCGGGAGAGCACCGGTCGCGAGAACTCGACGTCGTCGCCGGCCGGCTGGCCGGGCGTGAGTCCCCGAGCCTGGCCAGCCGCGAGGTAGGCGGTGTTGCCTGCAACGAGCGCCTCGACAATCGACTCGACGACGTCGCCGAGGAAGCTCGCGCGGGAATAGGGTGGTCGCGTGACGAACTGGACGCGACTGCCGGCCGATTGTCTCGCGCCGACCATGTCCTGGTTGATGTTCGCCAGGAACTGGCGCCGTTCCTCCGGGTGGTCGGCGAAGTACTGCTCCTCGGCGCTGATCTCGTCGACCCACCAGAAGCGGATGTCGCGTCGCGGCCGCGGCAGCCGCCCGTCGTCGATCAGCTTCTTGAGCGCCCGGCCAATCTCCAGCACGTTCGCCGACCCGCTGGCGTCGTCGTTGGCCGAGAACATCTCCTCCTGGAGGTGTCCAGTCAGCACGACGTCCTGATCGTGAATCTCGGTGCCGCGAATGACGGCCTCGACGATGGATTGCGAAGGCGGATCGTGGAACTGCGACGCGACGCGCGCGCGAACCTTGAATCCCTTGCCGCTTGCATCGGCTATCTGCCGTCGCAGGCGCATGCCCTCGCGGTTCGTGAGGACGAAGGCAAAGGTCCCGGTCTTCGACTTGTCGGTGCTCTGCACGGGAACCCGCATCCACGGGTACTGGTCGGGATGGTCAGGTACGCGTCCCGTGGTGAAGGCCACGATGCCGAGAGCGCCGCGCTTCCAGACCGCCTCTTCCATCACCCGCGACACCGGTCCGCTGGCCAGCACGACCGCGCCCTTCACCTCCTTGCCGGCGTAGTCGGCCTCGGACGTTCCGCTCCCGACGTCCACGAGGTCGGCCGACGGCACATCGGCGTCGCGGCTGTAGTCGGCGAGCGCCAGGGGGATCTCCTTGCTGTACGCAAGGCGGCGCTCGTGGGGCGCGATGAGCCACAGCTCGCCGACCCGGGGCGACCAGCTCGGTCCGTCACTCTTGAGCCTGATCGTGCGCACGTCTTCGAGCCCGTACTCGCGGGCCTTCTGCTCGACGTAGCGGGCGACCGCTTCAAACCCCTCCCCACCTCCCATCGGGCGGTGGTAGTGGGTGAACCACCGGATGTGCTCGAACGCGATGTCCCCCGACACCTCGTTGACGAGCGCGCCGAACGTCCGATCGGGGAGAAAGGGCGACTGCTGAGCGCCGGCCGGGGCCGCGATCGTCAGGACGAGCACCAAGGCGGCTGCCGAGCCCGGAGTCGGGGTCTGGAATGACATATGCTTTTGCTCGCGGGTGACGCGCGCGCCGGGCCCGGTGTGCTCGATGCCCGACAGGGACCGCCCGAGAATCCGGACACGCGCCGTGTCGAAAGCGCGGATTATATCGCATGGCCACGAGCTTCGGGACGCTGCTGAGACGTGCGCTGGCGCGGTGGACCAATCGATCCGTGCGGGCGGCTCGTAACCGGGAGGCGCGAGCCTTCTGGGCCGGGCTTCCAGCCTCGTCGTTCGCGGTCCTTCTGGTCGCCATCTTCTGCCTGTTCTCCACGTTCGGCTTCATCGTCGACATGGCCGCGATGGGCACCGTCCCACCCGCGAGACTGGCGTTCTCGATTCCCTTTGCCGGCGCCATCGCGGCGACCTATGCGTGGGTCGGCATCCGCCGCCCGCGCTGGATCCCCGCGCCGCTCGCGATCCACATCGCCGGCGCCATCTTGATGAGACGAATGTGGCCGACCTCTGCCACGGTGCCACCCGCCGAGGTTCTGGCCCGGCGCCTGGAAACCGACATGGCCGGCGCGGTGGTGTGCATCGTGTTTGGCTACGTGCTCTTCATTCTCTTCGTCGCAAGGGAGGGCAGCCGGTACTTCCGAGCGCACGAGGAGCTTCGGCTGGCCCGCGACATCCACGGACAGCTCGTGCCAGAGGTCCAGCGAACGCTTGGCTGCTACGAGGTGTTCGGCATCTCGCATCCGAGTGGCGACGTCGGTGGCGATCTCGTCGATGCCGTCGAAGCGCCGGGTGGGGCGTGGATGGCGTACGTCGTCGATGTCTCGGGTCACGGCGTGTCGGCAGGTGTGCTGATGGGGATGGTGAAGAGCGCGGTCCGCATTCGGGCCGAGTCCCTGCCGTCGATCGAGGTGGTGCTCGACGAGCTCAACCGCACCCTCGTTCCGCTCAAGCGGCCTCACATGTTCGCAACCTTCGGCGGCGTGCACGGCCACGCGGACGGCGTCCTGCAGCTGTCACTCGCAGGCCACTTGCCGCTGCTGCACGTCAGGCGAGGGCGGGACGTCGCCAGCCCGACGATCGGCGAGGTGCACGTGCCGCAGATTCCGCTCGGGGTGGTCGGAGACTACCAGTTTCGGGCCGTGGCGGTGGAAACGGAACCCGGCGACCTCCTGGCTCTGGTCACCGACGGCCTAACCGAGGTGTTCGACGGACAGGACCAGGAGTTCGGCCTCGAAGGCGTCAAGACGGCGCTGGCGCGAACCGCGACTGCTCCCCTGACCGAGATCGCTGAAGGCCTGCGGCGCGCGGCCCTGGCCCACGGGCTGCAGCTCGACGACCAGACGGTGCTGCTCCTTCGGCACCGCCCCTGAAAGCCTCGGGAGTGGTGAACGTCCGCGTGACCCGCGACGGGAGGGAGGGCGGGACCCGGGTGTTATAATTCGGTGTTTCTTCGGCCCGTCCGGCGCCACGCAAGGCCCCGTTGCGCCGCTGAGGATTCGTGCGCATGAAAGCAGCCGCCGCCACTGCTCCCGTTGCCGACACAAGGCCCCTGCCACCCGGCCTGTCGCGCGATCGGCTCGTCGATGCCTATCGCACGATGGTCGTCTCGCGACGACTCGACGACAAGGAGATCCAGCTCAAGAACCAGAGCCAGATCTACTTCCAGATCAGCGGCGCGGGACACGAGGCGGTGTTGACGGCCGCCGGCATGCAACTCGAGGCCGGCCGCGACTGGTTCTACCCCTACTACCGTGACCGGGCCTTGTGCCTCGCCCTCGGCATGACCCCCTACGAGATGCTGCTCCAGGCCGTGGGGGCCCAGGACGACCCGGCGTCCGGCGGACGGCAGATGCCCTCGCACTGGGGCCATCGCCGGTTGAACATCGTGTCGCAGGCGAGCCCCACGGGCACCCAGTGCCTGCAGGCCGTTGGCTGTGCCGAGGCCGGCCGCCTCTACGCAGACATCGCGGACATCCCGGATAGAGGACAGCTCTTCGCGACCGACGAAGTGGTCTATGTCTCGCTGGGAGACGGCACGACGAGCGAGGGAGAATTCTGGGAATCGCTGAACACCGCGTGCGGCCGTCGCCTGCCCGTCCTCTACATGATCGAGGACAACGGCTACGCGATCTCGGTGCCCGTCGAAGTGCAGACGGCAGGTGGCGACATCGCGAACCTGCTGGAGCGGTTTCCCGACCTCAA
This sequence comes from Acidobacteriota bacterium, assembly GCA_017860085.1. Classification (GTDB taxonomy): domain Bacteria; phylum Acidobacteriota; class Vicinamibacteria; order Vicinamibacterales; family JAFNAJ01; genus JAFNAJ01. The sequence goes on from JAFNAJ010000036.1 coordinate 7,284, forward strand.
GATCGTCCGCGTCGACGGGACCGACTTCGTCGCGAGCTGGAACGCCGTGGCGGATGCGCTCACCTGGACTCGCGGCCGCAGGGGCCCTGCGCTCGTCCACGCCAGGGTGATCAGACCCTACTCGCACTCGCTCTCCGACGACGAGCGGCTGTACAAGACGCCGGCGGAACGCGAGGCCGAAAGCGCCAGGGACCCGCTGCGGAAGATGCGTGAATACCTGGTCGCGAACGGGTTCGCCTCAGAGCGCGATCTGTCAGACCTCGAATCAGAAGCCGAGCGCCTCGTGGCCGACGCGGCAGACCAGGCGCTGGCGGCGCCGAAACCGAAGCCGGAGACCGCGGGACTCTACGTGTACTCGCCAGCCGTCGACCCGGCTTCCGACACCTTCAACCGCGAGCCGGCGTTCGAGGGCAAGCCCGACACCATGGTGGCGGCCATCAACCGCACGCTGAAAGACGAGATGACGCGCGATCCCCGCATCGTCGTCTTTGGTCAGGACGTGGCCGACTGCAGCCGCGAGGGGGCCCTTGCCGAGGTGTCAGGCAAAGGCGGCGTGTTCAAGGTGACGCACGGCCTGCAGCGCACGTTCGGGGGCGTCCGTGTCTTCAATTCGCCGCTCGCGGAGGCGAACATCATCGGTCGTGCGATTGGCATGGCCAGCCGGGGCATCAAGCCCGTCGTCGAGATCCAGTTCTTCGACTACATCTGGCCGGCGATGATGCAGCTTCGCGACGAGATGGCGATGCTGCGCTACCGGTCGAACAACAACTGGTCGTGCCCGGTGGTCGTGCGGGTGCCGATTGGCGGCTATCTGCGGGGCGGGGCTCCCTATCACAGCCAGTCGGGCGAGAGCATCTTCGCGCACTGCCCAGGGCTGCGTATCGCTTTCCCTTCGAACGCCGTGGATGCAGCCGGGTTGCTGCGCACCGCGATCCGGTGCGACGACCCCGTGCTGTTCCTCGAGCACAAGCACCTCTACCGCCAGACGTACAACAAGGGCCAATACCCCGGCCCCGACTTCACGATCCCGTTCGGTCGCGCAGCCGTGCGGCGCGAGGGCACTGACGTCGTGGTGATCACCTGGGGTGCCCTCGTGCAACGCACGCTGCTCGCGGCGCAACAGGCCGAAAAGGACGGGATCAGCGTGCGGGTCCTCGACCTCCGCTCGCTTGTTCCCTGCGACTGGGACGGCATCACCGCCGCGGTGCGCGAAACCAACCGTGTGATCGTGGCGCACGAGGACCAGTTGACCTGCGGGTTCGGCGCCGAGATCGCGGCTCGAATCGGCGACCACCTCTTCGATCACCTCGACGCGCCGGTGCGTCGGGTCGCGGCCATGGACACGCCGGTCGCCTACTGCCCCGACCTCGAGGAGGTCATCCTGCCTCAGTCGGCCGACGTGCTGCGCGCCATCCAGGAGACGGCGAGCTACTGAACCCCGAGCTGACGCCCTCCACCTCGGCTCACCGCCGTCGCGGGCTCGCTGGCTGAACCCCGCCGGGGTTCGTGCCGATTCCTTCACTGGTCAGACGCTAGACGGTGGGGGTGTCGATGCGAGTGCTTCGGGGGTTGCGCAGCCGCCAGTGGCCCTGCGGGTGTGGTGTCGGGTGGTACGAGCTCTACGACGCGCGCGTGGCGTGCGTCATCGATTCCCGCGGCGAGGCGTGCACAGACCCCCGTCACCAGCCCGGCGAGGTGGTGGCCGTCGCAAAGCCCTGGGCCCTTGAAGGCCTCGACGAACTCACTTCCGCATCGAGCGAGCCAGCGCGTCCCGGCACGCCCGCGACTCGGCACCGGACCACGATCGCATGAACTCGGCGACCGCCTCGGCCCGGCTGGCCTCGTCGAGCCGCGGCCCGTTGAAGGCCGCCTTGAACGCGGCGTAGGCCTGCGGCGGCTTGCGGGCCAGTGTGCTCGCCATTGCCACGGCGCGCTCGCCAACGGTATCAGCGGGGGCGAGTTCGGCCGCGAGGCCCACCGCGTGGGCGCGTGCCGGCGACAGGGGCGTTCCTCCCAGCACGACCTGGCGGGCAAACGGGCCGAAGGGCTCCGAAAGCCACCCCATCGCGACTCGAGGCAGGACGAGCCCCAGATCGACCTCGTTGATTGCGAACCCGTAGTCTCCCTCCGCCAGCACCCGGAAGTCACAGGCCAGCGCCACGATGGCCCCGCCGGCGATCGCGTGCCCGGACACTCCGGCCACCACGGGCTTCGGCAGTTGGCGCAACTCCTCGCAGAAATCCATGAGCCGCCCGAACACGGTTGCCATGGCCTCGTCGCCGTAGCCGAACACTTCGCCGAGATCGAATCCCGCCGAGAAGATCTTGGCGCTCGCACTGACAATCGCCAGTGCCCGCACCGACTCGTCGGTACGCGCGCGGCCAACTGCGTCGTGCAGTTCGTCGAGCATGGCGGCATTGATCGCGTTGGCCTTGCCGCGTGACAAGGTGATCACGAGCACCGGGCCTCGGTGCTCCACCCGGATGTGCTGCATGGTGGACCCTCCAGGCCGGCATGATACCTGAGCGCAGCGATCAGCCGTCAGCGGTCAGCGCGCACTGGCCGCCTTTGTGGGCTGCTCAGCGCTGATGGCTGAAAGCTGATAGCCTCTCGATCATGTCGAGCCCGCGCGCAACTGCCTTGCTCGTCGTGGACGTGCAGAACGACTTCTGCCCAGGTGGCGCCCTCGCGGTGTCGGGGGGCGATGCCGTCGTGCCCGTCATCAACAGGCTCGTTCGGCGGGCAGAGCACGCCGGAGTGCCGGTGTTCGCGTCGCGCGACTGGCATCCCGCCCGCACGAGCCACTTCAACACCCAGGGCGGCCCGTGGCCCGAGCACTGCGTCGCGGAAACCGACGGGGCTCTATTCCACCCGGATCTCAAGCTGCCCGCTGCCACGATGGTGGTGTCGAAAGGAGACCACCCTGGTGCGGACGGCTATTCAGCCTTCGATGGGCACCTCGACGACGGGCGCTCGCTCGGCGAGGCTCTCGCGTCACACGGCATCTCGCGGCTCGTCGTCACGGGTCTGGCCACCGATTACTGCGTGCGAGCCTCGGTGCTCGACGCTCGTCGCGCGAGCTTCGATGTCGTGGTCGTGGCCGACGCGATCCGGGGCGTCGAGGTGCACCCGGGCGATTCGGCACGAGCGTTGGACGAGATGCGCAAGGCAGGGGCGACGATCACCGACGCGTCACGGGTACGGTTCTAACCCAGAATCAGGGCTCTGCAGTTCCAGGGTTCGCTGTCGCTGGGGTGCTGCCGATCTGACGGCGGATTTCGGCGACCAGCGCATCGGGCAGGCACGGCTTCGTGATGAAACCGTCGCAGCCTGCCTCGCGCGCCGCCTGGGCGTGACCTGCCAGGGCGTGGCCCGTGATGGCCACCACGGGAATGTGCCGCGTGCGCTCGTCGGTCTTCAGGCGCCGCGTGGCCTCCCAGCCATCCATGCCGGGCAACGCCAGGTCCATCAGCACGATCGCGGGCTGGAGCGCGGTCGCCTTCTCGACCGCCTCGAAGCCGTTCTTGGCCTCCGCGACCGTGAAGCCGGCAAACGTGAGGTACTCGACGTACATCTCGCGGGCATCGCCGTAGTCTTCGACGACGAGGACGAGGGGCTGGGCGGGTGTGGATGCTGAGCTCACGGAGTGGTCGCCCACAAACGGCTGAGCGGACGGCGCCGCGGCATGCGGCGAGCGCACGTGCAATTCTACGGAGAAGGGTGCCTCCGTTTCAATGAGCCTGCTGCATGCGCGCGACCTCGGCCTGCCGGAGCTCACGCTTGAGGATCTTCCCCGTCGCGCTCATGGGCAGGGCGTCCCTGAACTCCACGAAGCGAGGGCACTTGTAGGGGGCCAACTGCTCGGCGCACCACGCCAGGATGTCCTTCTCCGTCGCCGACGTGCCGGCCTGCGGCACGACGAAGACCTTCACCTCTTCCCCGAGGCGCTCGTCGGGAATGCCGACCACCGCGCACAACGACACCGCCGGGTGCGTGACGATCACCTCCTCCAGTTCGCGCGGGTAGACGTTGAACCCGCCGCGGATGATCATGTCCTTCTTGCGGTCGACGATGCTGAGGTAGCCGTCCGCGTCGAAGATACCGATGTCGCCACTGTGGAACCAGCCGTTCCGCATCGCGTCGGCCGTCGCCTCGGGGCGCTTGTAGTAGCCCTTCATGATGTTGTGCCCGCGAATCACCACCTCGCCGCGTTCGCCGACGGGCACGGGGTTGTCGTGCTCGTCCACGCACGCCACCTCGACGCCGACGACGGGCTGGCCCACGGTTCCGGGCTTCGAGGGGCGCTCGAGTTGGTTGAACGTGGCCACAGGTGAGGTTTCCGACAGCCCGTAGCCTTCGAGCACGCGCACACCGAACGTCCGCTCGAACGACGTCAGGGTCTCGACGGGCATGGGCGCGCCGCCCGAGAGGGCCAGGCGCAGTGACCGGGCAATGTCCGACACATCGCAGCCCGTCGCGCCTGCGTGCTGCAGGAGTGCCCAGAACATGGTCGGCACGCCCGCCCAGAAGTTCACGCGCTCCGACCGCATCGTCTCGAGCACCACGGCGGGCTCGAACTTCGGCACCAGCACGAGCGTCGCGCCCGCGCCCAGGTTGGCGATCATTTGGCACACCTGGCCAAACGAGTGGAAGAGGGGCAGGGTGACGAGCACGGCGTTCCGCGCGTTGGGGCCGTGCTCGTAGACGGACGCTCCCAGCTCACGAGTCAACGCCCCGTTCATCGAGAGGTTCAGGTGGGTCAACTCGGCACCCTTGGGCTGGCCCGTCGTTCCCGACGTGTAGAGGATGACGGCGGTATCGTCGGTTCGCGTCGGGTGCGTGGGGAAGCTCGCCGGCTGATCGCTGATGAGACCCTGCATCGTCAGGGTTCCGGCGGGTGGCGCTGCGGCCGGATTGGCCGGCAGCATCACGAAATGCCGACACTCGGGAGCGTCGGCCATCGCCTCGCGGCCCATGGCGCCCAGTGGCAACTCGGGCGTCCCCTCGAAGCAGAAGTAGGCTTTCGCGTCGGAGTCGCGCAAGTGGTAAGCGATCTCACGCGGCTTGAGCAAGACGTTCAAGGGCACGACGACCGCGCCTGCCCTCAGGATGCCGAAGTAGACGATCGGGAAGTAGGGGAGATTGGGGCACGAAAGGGCCACGTGATCGCCGGGCTCGATACCCAAGCTCCGCAGGCCATGCGCCACGCGGCTCGCCAGGGCGTTCAGCTGACCATAGGTCAGCCGG
>JAFNAJ010000361.1 GCA_017860085.1 Acidobacteriota bacterium
ACAGCGTCGACCGCGCGGCACCAGAAGTAATGCCAGGCCACGATGCACAGGACGGCAGGGATCAGGAAGGAGGCGTAGCCCAGCAGCTGGAACGACAGCTCCGAGAGGAAGGCGCCGACGCGGCCGGCGAAGTTCTCGGGCGTCGCCGCTGCCCCGGTGTTGAAGAACCACACGGGGTCCGCCGGTGAGTAGGTGGCGAGGGCGATGAGCCACAGCGTCGCCACCGCGAAGAGGGCGACCCCAAGGATCTCGCTTGCGCGCCGGGAAAGAGTCGAGCCAGACACGCTTCAGATCTCCATGACGATTGGCAGTACCATCGGGCGCCGTCCCGATCGCTTCCGTATCTCGCGCTGCAGACCGACCCGCAGCCGTTCCTTGATCAACCCGAGATCGCCGCGCTCCTCGAGGCCGGCCTCTTCGAAGAGCGCCGTGACGAGCCCCGAGGCGTCGCGCAGAAGAGACTCGGTGCGCTCGTCCACGACGAAGCCACGCGTCACGATGTCGGGAACGCCCTCGAGAGTGCCCGTCTGCATGTTGACCGCAACCACCGGGACGACGAGGCCGTCGGACGAGATGTGGCGCCGGTCCCGCAGCACTTCGCCCCCGACCTCACCCGTGCGCGTGCCGTCGATCAGCACGCGCCCACTGGGGGCCTTTCCTGCGATCTCGGCCGAATCGGGGAAAAACCTTAGGATGTCGCCGTCATCGGCCACCAAGACCTTGGTGGTGTCGCCGGTCACCTGGGCCGCCACCCTCGCGTGGCGTGCCAGCTGCCGATACTCCCCGTGAATAGGCACGAAGAAGCGGGGGCGGACGAGCGAGAGCATCAGCTTGAGCTCCTCCTCGCCGCCGTGCCCGGAAACGTGGACGTGCTTGATGCCTTCGAACACCACCTCGGCGCCGCGGTGGGCCACGTGGTTCATCACGCGCCCCACGGCTTTCTCATTGCCAGGGATGATGCGGGCCGAAAACACGACGGTGTCGTGCGGGTCGAGCCGGACGTGGCGATGGTCATCGATGGCAATCCGCGACAGCGCGGCCATCGGTTCCCCCTGGGAGCCGGTCGTGATGCAGAGGACGTCCTGCGAGGGGTGGCTCTTGACGTCAGCGTCCTTGATCTGAAGGCCGTGAGGGATGCTCAGGTAGCCGAGCCGCTGCGCGATCTGCGAGTTCTCGACGACGCCTCGGCCGACGAACGCCAACTTGCGGCCGAACTGCTGCGCGAGGTCCACCAGCACCTGCATCCGGTAGATGCTCGACGAGAAGAGGGCAACGACCAGCTTGCCTGTCGAACTCGTGAAGAGTTCTTCGAACGCATCGACGACGTCGATTTCGGAGCCGGCGACCCCCCGGCGATCGATGTTCGTGCTGTCGGCAAACAGGGCCAGCACGCCGCGAGCCCCCAGCTCGGCAAACCGGTGCAGGTCGAACTTCTGACCGTCGAGGGGGGTCTGGTCGACCTTGAAATCGCCGGTGTGGACGACGGTGCCCACCGGCGTCTCGATGGCGAGGGCCACACAATCGGGCATGCTGTGCGTGACCCGCAAGAACTCCACCGTGAACGGCCCGATCGAGACGCGGTCGCGTGGCCCAACCGCCCTCAGACGGCCGTCGAAGTCGAGGCCGTGCTCTTCGAGCTTGGGTTCGACCAGGGCCAGTGTGAGCGGCGTGCCGTAGACGGGGCCGTCCACGTAGGGCAGCACGTAAGGCACGCCCCCGACGTGGTCTTCGTGCCCGTGCGTCAGGACGAGCGCCGCGACCTTGTGGCCAAGCGTCTCGAGGTACTCGAGGTTCGGGATGATGAGGTCGACGCCCAGCAGTTCGGGCTCGGGAAACAAGACACCCGCGTCGACGATGATGGTGGTCTCACCGTACGTGAAGGCCATCATGTTCATGCCGAACTCGCGGAGTCCGCCGAGCGGCACGACTTCGAGCGCCTGAACGGGCGATGTTGTATCAGCGGTCGACATGAGTCCCGCCCGGGAGCGCAGCCCCTGCGTTCGCAGCCCCGGGCCTGCCGCACCCTCGTGCACGTGTCCACACGGTCCCGGACGTCGATCCGGGCGCACCTGACGCCACACACCTGCCCCGGTACAACAGAAACCGGCCGCGGCGCCTCGTGACCGCAGGCTCGAAACGCGCTGTTCTGGCCGGCGTTGCACCGGACCGTCGCGTCAGGCGGCTGGGAGCGCCTGCTCGTGGTGGGTCAAACCGGCACGACTATAGCACAGCGTCCCCGTGGGCAGAGCCCAGCGCCCGGGCGATGGCGGCCAGCTCGACCAGGTCCAGGGTCTCGGGACGACGGGACGGGTCGATCCCGGCCTCCTCGAGCACGAGTCTGGCGACCCGACCGCCGGCGTGTGCGAACGGCTCGAGCGCGTTCGCGAGCATCTTCCGCCGGCGCATGAAGATCGCCCTGACCATCCGATCGAAGGTGTCCTCATCGTCGAGCGTCACGGGAGGCTCGCGGAAACGCAGTTGCACGAGGGCCGACCTGACCCTCGGGGCGGGCCGGAAGGCACCCTGGGGCAGCACCAGAAGCCGGACGGCGTCTGCCCAGAGGCGAACCCCGACGGCGAGCGGTCCGTAGTCGCGGCCGCCCGGCACCGCGAGGATCCGATCGGCCACCTCGAGCTGCACCATGAGGGTGGCATCGGTCAGGCGACGCGTCTGTCGCCACAGGGCGATCAGCCGGAACAGGATCGGGGAAGTGATGTTGTAGGGGAGATTGCCGACCACCCGGATGGTCGGATGGGTGTCGGGTGGCGGGAGCAGCTGCGCGAGTGCCACGTCGAGCACGTCGGCCTCGATGATGTCGACGCGGCCGGACACCTGTTCCCGCAGATGCGCCACGAGGTCGCGGTCGATCTCGACGGCGACGACCCGGCCCGCCATCGCGGCAAGGGCCGCGGTGAGAGCGCCCCGACCGGGACCGATCTCCAGGAAGAACTCGTCCTCGCGTGGTGCGATCAGGTCGACGACCTTTCGCTCCCACGCCGGCTCGAGAAAGTGCTGCGCAAACCGCTTGCGCGCTCTCATGGCTCGTCGCCTGCCGTCTCGGCGTCAGCCTCGCCCCGCCAGTAGCGCTCTTCGATCTCCTCGATCTCCTCCTCGCTGAGGCCGAAGTAGTGTCCGAACTCGTGGATCACGGTTTCCCCGATCGTGCCGACGATCTCGTCTTCGGTCTCACAGGCCCATTCGATCGGACGCTGGAAGATGACGATGCGGTCCGGCAGGGTCGATGACGGCGACCACGACCGCTCGGTGAGCGGCGTCCCTTGGTAGAGCCCAAACAGCGTGTCGGGGGGCTCGATGCCCATTTCCTCCAGCAGTTCGGCCGAGGGCTCGTCCTCGACGATGACGGCCACGTTGCGAATCTCGCGCCTGAAGCGACGCGGGATGGTAAGCGACGCGGGATGGTTGTCAGGGCTTCCTCGACGAGTCGCTCGAATCGGTGTCGAGTCATCGACGGTGCGCGGAGCGGCGGGGTCGTGAAATCGTCGTACGCGACATCGCGGTCGCGGTGGAGTAGTAGGCGCACGCGGACTGGATGGGGCACTTCGCGCAGAGAGGCTTCGGCCGGCACACGCGCCGACCGTGGAGAATGAGGCAATCGCTCGCGAGCGTCCAGAGTCGCGCGGGCAACGCGCGACACAGCTGCGCTTCAACGGCCTCAGGGGTTCGGCCTGATGCCAATCCGATGCGGGTGGCCACTCGCAGGACGTGTCGGTCGACGGGCAGGCCGGGTACGCCGAAAGCGTGACCCAGAACGACGTTGGCGGTCTTTCGTCCGACGCCTGGCAGGGAAACCAGGGCGTCGAGCGTGCCGGGTACTTCCCCGCCGAATCGCTCGACGAGCTGGGCGGCCATGCCCTGAAGCGATCGCGACTTCGCGCGGAAGAAACCGGTAGGTCTGATCAGCGACTCCAGTTCGGCGCCGTCCGCCGAGGCAAGCGCCCCCGCATCGGGGAAGCGAGCGAACAGGGTGGGCGTGACCGAGTTGACGCGGGCGTCGGTCGACTGGGCCGACAGGATGGTGGCGACCAGCAACTCGAACGCGTTGCGGTAGTGGAGCTCGGTCGTCGCGCCCGGGAACATCTCGGCCAGGCGATTGACGACCGCGACGGCCTTGGGTCGAGAAGACGAGTGACCAGCCCTGGCCAGCCGCGCCATGCCGAGAGGATAGCAGGTTGGCGCTCAGTACTTCCGCATCACGCCTATGACGACGCCCTGCACCTGCACGTCGCCCGCAGGGACGACCAGGGCCTTCATCGAGAGGTTTGCGGGCTGGAGCCTCACGTGGCCATTCTCGCGGTAGAACTTCTTCAGTGTCACGTCGGCTCCGCGTAGCAGCGCGATGACCATCTCACCGTTCTCGGCCATCTTCCGGTCTTCGACAATCACGTAGTCGCCGTCGCGGATCTGCTCGTCGATCATCGACTCGCCGCGCACGCGCAAGACATAGGTGTCGCGCTTGCCGGCGAAATCCTCTGGCACCGAGATCGTCTCGTTGCCAGGAATGGCCTCGATGGGCGCGCCGGCGGCGACGTAGCCAAGGAGGGGGAGGTCGATCGCGCGCCCGGTCGTTCGCGTGGGCACGACCTCGAGCGACCGCGACCGGTTCCAGGCTCGCCGGATGAAGCCCTTCTCCTGCAGGTTGGTCAAGTGCTTGTGCACCGTGGCGAGGGACGACAACCCGAACCGTTCGCCGATCTCCTCGAGGCTTGGCGCATAGCCGTGCTGCTGGATGAACGTCCCGAGATAGTCGAGGATTTCCCGCTGCCGCTTCGTGAGAGGTTGCACAACGCCTCCGTGTTCTTCCGCGTGCCGGACGACCCGCGGGGCTGGCGACACGTGGACTATATGCAAACAAAAGGCGAAAGTCAACGCGCCGATGCGCTAAACTCGGCGGTGCGCCCGCCGGTCTAAGCAAGTGCGGGCAGGCGCCCGGCCTTCGGCGGCTGCCTGCCGCAGGAGGCGCGCGTGGAAGAGGCGGGCGGCCTCGCGGCGACATGGCCCGGTCTGGAACCGGCTCACGCCGCGCGACCCGAAGCGGGGAGAGGGCCGGTGCGCGATCACGAGAGCCACGACGGGGTCGAGACCTCCCCAGGCCTCGAACACCTGGACGACGTGACACTCGTCGACGCAGTACGGTCCGGCAGGCGCGAGGCATTCGACCTGCTCGTCGTGCGCCATCGCCGGGCCGTTTACCAGGTGTGCTATCGCTTCACGGGCAACCACGAGGACGCGAGCGACCTGTCGCAAGAGGTGTTTCTTCGAGCCTATCGCGGCCTGACGTCGTTCAAGGGCTCAGCGGCGTTCGCCACCTGGCTCTACCGCATCGCCGTCAACGCGTGCCTGTCGCGGTCGGCAGGGCAGAAGCCGCAGGCGGACGTGCTCGATCCCGACCGGCACGTGGATACGGCGCACGTCGCCGCCGACGTGGCACTGGCCCGGAGCCGTATGGCCGCCCGCGTTCGGGCCGCCGTGGCTCAACTGCCACGGAAGCAACGGGCGACCGTGATCCTGCGCGTGTATCATGACCTGCCGCACGAGCAGATCGCGAAGGTCCTGGGGAGTTCAGTCGGGGCGGTCAAAGCCAACTTCTTCCACGCCGTCCGCAACCTGCGACGGTTGCTTGGCGAGGCGGAGAACTGACATGTGGGCGAGGCATCTGTCACGAGAGGTGCTGCTGGCGGTGGTTGAAGGGGGCGGCGACGTCCCCGATCGCGAGCACGTCGAGCGGTGCGACCGTTGCCGGCGCGACGTGGACGCCCTGCGGGCAACGCTCGCGGCCGTGCGCGACGTCGAGGTCCCCGAGCCGTCGCCCCTCTTCTGGGACCACCTGTCGGCGCGCATCAGTCAGTCGATTGCCGACGAGGAAGCGCCGGCGAGTGCGGCACGGACGGTGGGAGTCCCTGCCTGGCGATCAGGCCTGTGGTTGACCGGAGTGGCCACGGCCGTTGCGCTGGCCGTGATGGTGACGTGGCAGCCGGCCGATCGTTCCACGCTGGCGACTCTCTCGGTGCCGAACGGGGAGGCCGGCTGGGCCGCCGAGGCGACAGCCGTCGAGCAAGGCGACACCGGCTGGGAGTTCCTGGTGAACCTGGCGGTGGTGGCGGAAGAGGAGTCGTGGGGAGAACTGGTGGGCGGTGTTCAGCCAGGGATGGCGGATCGCGCGCTGCAGGCCTTGTCCGACGCGGAACGTACAGCGCTCATCGGTTTGCTCGAGATCGAGATGCGGCAGCCGAGTTCGTAACCTTCGGGAGTGGACAATGCGGATCTCTCGATACGTGCTCTCGTCGTTCGTCGCGGGATGGCTCGGGGCGTCGGTCGTGCTCGCGCAGCCGGCGCCAGAGCCGCCGCAGGGCAGGGATCCGAGGCCTGCGGAAGTGGCGCGCCTCTTCGACGCCTACGCCATCGTCCAGGCGCAAGAGATGCTCGGCCTGGGCGAAGACCAGTACGGGCGCTTCGTGACGCGCTTCAAGGTGCTCCAGGAGGTGCGTCGTCGGAACGAGGGGCTGCGGTGGCAGCAACTGCGTGAGATCATGCGGGCCACCGAGGGCGACGCGCCGGCAGACGATGCGGCGATTGCCGGGCAACTGAAGACGTTGGCCGACTTCGACGCGAAGGCGGCCGAGGAGGTCCGGCAGGCCATCGCCGGCGTCGACGAGGTGCTCACGTTGCGCCAGCAGGCGCGGTTCCGCGTGTTCGAGAACCAGCTGGAGCGCCGCAAGCTCGAGCTGATGATGCGGGCGCGGCAGGGCGGGCCGCGGCCCGAGCGACGCCAGGTGCCTCGCCAGCCGTAGGACCGTTCCTCGGACCTCCGGCGGTCACGCCGTCGTAGACTGGGGCGTGCCCGATCCCCTCGACGTTCCGGCCGTTTGCCTCGACGGTATCGGTCCGCGGCGAGCGGCCGAACTGGAGGCCGCGGGCATCCGCACGGTCGGCGATCTGCTCTGCCGGTTTCCGCGCAGGTACGAGGACCGCAGCCATC
>JAFNAJ010000362.1 GCA_017860085.1 Acidobacteriota bacterium
CACGTCGGCGCCGGTCATCGCCTTCTCGATCGTGTCGATGCGGCCGGGGTTGGTCTGCTCGCACAGCTCCCACTTGCGATAGAACGCCTTGTCGGCCTTCACGTCGTCGCGGCCTTTGTGCAGCGAGCCCTTCGTGTCGAACATGACCATCTTCTCGGGGTCGCCGCCCGCCATCAGGATCAGCCGCGCGATGGTGGTGTTCGATGCGCCCGCCCCGTAGAACACGATCCGGACCTGGTTCAGCTCCTTGCCCACGACCCTCAGGGCGTTGATCAGCCCCGCCAAGGTCACGCTCCCCGTGCCCTGCGCGTCGTCGTGCCACACCGGGATCTCGCATTCCTCGCGCAGCGTGTCGAGAACCTTGTAGCAGTTGGGCTGCGAGATGTCCTCGAGGTTGATGGCGCCGAAGCTGGGCTCGGCCATCTTCACGAAGTCGATGATCTTGTCGGGATCGTGCTTGCCGTCCTTGTTGTAGCTGTTGACGCAGAGGGCCACGCCATCGACGCCCCCGAGGTACTTCATCAGGAACGCCTTGCCCTCCATGACGCCCAGGCCGCCCGATGGCGTGCAGTCGCCGTCGCCGAGCACGCGCGTCGAGTCGCTCACGACCGCTACCAGGTTCCCCCGGTTCGACAGCTCGAACGATACGTCCGGGTTGTCGCGGATGGACGTCGAGACAATCGACACTCCCGGGGTGTACCAGACGTTGAACCAGTTGAAGCCGTAGATGCCGGCTTTCGGCATCGTGACGATCTTGCCGCCGTAGAACCGGTGGCACGTCCGGGCCAACTCCTTGAGGAAGACCGTCTTGGCCTTCGCCAGCTGCTCCTGGGTGAAGTCGGCGGGAAAGAGCGTGTCGAGGTTGGACAGGGTCAGATCAGGCGTCTTCATCGCTTCCTCCCGACGCACAGACAGATGGGACGACCCGCGAGCGGGCCGCCGGGGGCAGGCGCAGGCTGCACCATATCACAGTCCGGGCCTGCTACGACCGTGCCCGGAATCCGCCCCCGTTCGTCCTGAGCGTGTCGAAGGGCGAACGGAATCGAGACCGTCGAAGGGCACCCCACGCACGGAATCGCCGGAATCGGTGGACGTGACAACGTCGCGCTACGTCCCGCCGCCGAACGCCTTGGGCAGCGTCATGTTCAGGACACGCGTGAGGAACGCGAAGATGTCCGTCTGTTCCTCGATGAGCTTCGCGGTCGGCTTGCCGGCGCCATGGCCGGCTTTGGTCTCGATCCGGATCAGCACCGGCGCCGGGCCCGCCTGCGCGGCCTGCAGCGCGGCCGCGAACTTGAAGCTGTGGGCCGGCACCACCCTGTCGTCGTGATCCGCGGTCGTCACGAGCGTCGCCGGATAGCTGACGCCGGCCTTGATGTTGTGGAGCGGCGAGTACTTGACGTTGATGTCGAACCCTTCCTTCGTGTCCGGGTCGCCGTAGTCCGATTTCCACGCCCACCCAATCGTGAACTTGTGGTACCGGAGCATGTCCATCACGCCCACGGCCGGAAGCGCGGCGCCGAACAGATCGGGACGCTGGGTCATGCACGCCCCCACGAGCAGGCCGCCGTTGCTGCCGCCCTGGATGGCCAGCTTCGGCGTCGAGGTGTAGCGCTCGCGGATGAGGAACTCCGCCGCCGCGATGAAGTCGTCGAACACGTTCTGCTTGTTCTTCAGCCTGCCGGCGTCGTACCAGGCCTGGCCGTACTCGCCCCCGCCGCGGAGGTTCGCCACCGCGAACACGCCGCCCATCTCGAGCCACGCCGCGGTGGACACCTTGAACGCCGGCATCTCCGCGATGTTGAAGCCCCCGTAGCCGTATAGCAGCGTCGGGTTCTGGCCGTCCCTCGCAAGTTCTTTCCGGCAGGTCAGGAACATCGGGATCTTCGTCCCGTCCCTGGAGGGATAGAAGACCTGGACGGTCTCGTACCGGGCGGCGTCGAAGTCCACGGCCGGCCTCTTGAACACCGTGCTCCCGCCTGTCCCGAAGTCGTACCGGAACGTCGTCGTCGGGTACGTGTAGGAGGCAAATGCATAGAACGCCTCGGTGTGCTTGCGGCGGCCGCTCAAGGCGCTGACGGTGCCGATGGTCGGCAGCGCGATTTCCTTCACCCTCCTGCCGTCGAGGCCGTGGACGCGCAGCGCGCTGTGCGCGTCGGTCATCCAGACGGTCACGAACTGGTTGTTCACCATCGCGACGCTCTCGAGCACATCCCTTCCCGGGGCCTCAGGCATCAGCGTCTTCCACGCCGCGGCCTTCGACGCGGTGCGGCTGACGGCCACGAGCCGGTAGCGCGGCGCGCCGTTGTTGGTCAGGACGTAGAAGAGGTCGCCGTCGTTGCCGACGACGGTATAGGCCGCGTCGAAGTCGTCGAGGAACGGCTCGATCCGGCCCCTCGGGTCGGCCAGGTCGCGGAGGAACACGCGGTTCTTGTTCTCCGTCCCTTCGGTCTGATAGACGACGAGGAACCGGCCGTCGTCTGTCACATCGGTGCCGAAGCCCCAGTCGGGTTTGTCGGGACGCTCGTAGGCGAGCGTGTCCCGGTCCTGGGACGTGCCGACCGTGTGGAAGAACACCTTCTGGTTCTTGTTCACGGCCTGGAGGGCGGCATCATCCCTCGGTGCGTCGTACCGCTCGTAGAAGAAGCCTGAGCCGTCCTTGAGCCACGACGCGCCGCTGAACTTCGACCACTTGATGAGGTCCGGCAGGTCCTCGCCCGTCGTCACGTCGCGCACCCGCCATTCCCGCCAGTCGGAGCCGGAGGCGGCGATTGAGTACGCCATGTAGCGGCCGTCCTCCGAGAACGACATCTCCCCGAGCGCGACCGTGCCGTCGGGCGACAGCGCGTTCGGATCGATCAACACCTCGGGCGTTCCGGCGAGCGACCTCGTCCTGTAGACGACAGCCTGATTCTGGAGCCCGTCGTTCCTGGTGAAGATGTACCAGTCGCCCTCACGAGACGGGGCGCCGTACCGCTCGTAGTTCCAGATCTTCGTCAGGCGCTTCAGAATGAGCGGGCGCTCGGGAATCCTCTCGAGAAAGCCGAAGGTGAGCGCGTTCTCCGCTTCGATCCACGCACGCGTGTCGGGCGCATCCGCGTTCTCGAGCCATCGGTACGGATCGGCGATCCTCGTGCCGAAGAAGTCGTCGATCTGATCGACCTTCCTGGCCTGGGGATACGTGAGAGGCGCTTGTTGGGCTGACATCGTCATAGACAGAATTGCGCACACCAGTGCCAGTCGTGCCGTCATGTTGATCCTCGATCGGTGCCGCGCCGTGCGCATCACCGCGTCTGTGCACCGAGCCGGCCCGCCACCTGCGCGCCCAGCCGGTTGGCCGCGGCCAGCGCGGCGTCCAAGTCCAGGTGCACGAGGTACTCGGCGAGGAACGCCGCATCGAAGGCGTCGCCGGCGCCGGTCGTGTCCACGACGTCAACCGCCGACGCCGGCACGCTCACCGTGCGGGCCCTGTCGACGGCCGTTGCGCCCGCGGCGCCCCTCTTGACCACGACGAGCCTTGCGTGGTCCAGCAGCGTTTCGACGGTGCCGCCGTTCGCCAGCGCGCGCGCTTCGTCCTCGTTGGCCAGGAGGATATCGAGCCCTCCCAGCTCCGACAGCAGCCGATCCGGTCCATAGAGGCGAATCAGCGCGAACGAGGAGG
>JAFNAJ010000363.1 GCA_017860085.1 Acidobacteriota bacterium
AGGCCGACAAAGAAGCCCGCGACGAGGAAGAGCCCGGAGAGCTCGTTGAAGCCCCAGTCGAATCGAAGGACGCCGACGACGTAGGGCACGAAGGGTGCGAGAACGATCGAGAGGAGAAGGCCATCCCGCAGGCTCGGCGACGCGGGGTGCACGGCCTGGGCGTGTGGGTGGGCGTCGTCGCTGGCCGTGTTCCACAGCGTCCAGGCAATCCAGAGCGCAACCGCGGCGACGAACAGCGAGAATCCCAGCAGCGGTTGGGTGAGTGGCGGCAACTCGGCGACGCGCCGCGCGATGCCGGCCTGAAACGGGTTCGTCGGCCCGAACGCGGAGCCGACCATCGCCGCGCCGGCGCTCATCGCGAGGGCGGTCACCGGACCGAAGCCCAGGCCGCGGCTCAGCATGAGGAGGACGGGCACGAGCGCGATGATCTCCTCCTGCATGTTCTCGAGCGCACCCATCGTCGCAAACGCGAGGCTGACCACGGCCAAGACCACGCGCGGCCGACGCGTGCGGCCGACCAGCGCGCCGACGAGGCGGGCCAGCGCGCCGGTGGACTCGAGCAGTGCGAACGCGCCGCCAACGAACAACACCGTCGCGATCACGTCGGCCCCTGCGACGATGCCGCGGGGAACCGCCGTCAAGGCTGGAACGAGACCGACAGGAGCGGGATCCACGCGGACGTACGTGCCGGGTATGGCGACCTGCCGGCCCGTCGCCGGATCCTGCCGCCGCTGGAATTCCCCGGCGGGCACCACCCACGTCATGAGCACCGCCGTGCCAACCGCGCCCATCAGCAAGACGAACGGGTGTGGCAGGGACAGTTTCATGGTTTCCCGAGCTGACGGTTGTAATCGGCCTCATCGAAATGGCCCTGCGATTCCGCAATCAGGCCATCTGCGCTGAAGGTCCACTCTTCATAACCACTGATGCGGACCGCCTTGCCTGTCCCCCCGGGCCCGGTGTTCGTCCCGGTCAGCGTCCACCGGTACACCGCCCGGCCGCCCTCGAGGCTCACGCTGTCCATCGTCACCACCATGTCCGGAAACGCCGTCATGAAACCCTGGGCGGCGGCCGTGACCGCCGGCCTGCCTACGGAGGGGGCTCCGTCGTTGATCGTCAGCGATCCGTTCTCCGCGAAGAACGCGGCGACGCTCGCCGCGTCCTGGCTGCACCACGCCGCGGTGTACCTGGCTGCGAACTCCTTCAACTCCGCAACGTCCATCACGCTCTCCGTCGAGCTGCCATGATTCATCACTGGCCGCTCCTGTCGATGGCTACTCCACGCCGGCCTCTCGAAGCGCGTCGCAGATGCGCCGGTCGACCTCGGGCGCCATCGCGCCGAGCGCCGAGCGCACGTGCGCAATCGACAGCCCAGGCAGCAGCGCACGCGCCTGGCGGACGAGCTCGCGCGCATCGTCGAACTGGCCGAGGCCAACCGCGTTGATCGCGCCCCACAGATGGCCCCAGTAGTAGCTCGGCGTGAGCGCGATGAGCCGGCGGCTCGCCTCGAGTCCCTCCGAGTACCGGGCGGCCATGAAGTACGACGGGCCGAGCGTGTCGAAGAACTGCCACTGGGCAGGATCGCGCGGGCTGAGGCGCATGGCGCGCTGCGCGAGCGCGATGCTCTCGTCCGGTGGATGCCCGGTCATCGTGAGCAGGTAGCCGTGGAAGCTCAGCGCGAACGGCAGACTCGGGTTGAGCTCGACCGAGCGCCGCGATTCCTCGAGCGCGCCGAACGCATCGCCTGCCGTGATGAGCGCGAAGGCCAGGTCGAGACGCGCCATGGCATCGGCCGGGTCGATGGCCACTGCACGGCGCGCGAGTCCGAGCGCCAACTGCACGGTCTCGTCGGGTTCGTCGGTCCACGCGAACAGGACCTGCCACAGGCGCACCTCGGCCAACCGTGCCAGGGCCAGCGCGAAGTGCGGATCGATCTCGGTCGCCCGCTCGAGCAGCATGCGCGCTTGCGCGAAGTCGTCACGCTCGAAGCTGACGAGGAGCGGCAGGGCGCGCTGATAGAGCTCCCAGGCCTGCAGGTCTTCGGGCGCGTGTCGCTGCACCTTCGCCGATTCGGCGCGGTCCATGTCGCTGACGAGCGGCGCCGCGATGGCCTCGCTGATCTCGTCCTGCAGCGCGAAGACGTCGGTGAGGTCGCGGTCGTAGGACCGTGCCCAGACCTGCTGCCCGGTGGTGGCGTCCACCAGCTGTGCCGAGATGCGCACGCGGTTGCCGGCTTTGCGCACGCTCCCCAGCACCACGTAGCGCACGTTGAGCTCGGTCGCCACCTTCTTCACGTCCGCGGTCCCGCCCCTGTAGGCAAAGCTGGAGTTGCGCGCGATGACAGGGAACGAGCGCCAGAGCGACAGCCGGGTGATCAGGTCCTCGGCGAGACCGTCGGCGAAGTACTCCTGCTCGGGATCGCGCGAGAGATTGTCGAAGGGGAGCACCGCGATCGCCGGACGCCCGCCGAAACCCGAGATCGAGGCCGCGTCCAACGTGGCGGGGCGCCCCGCACCCGGTGTGTCGCTCGTGGCCGCGCGTGCAGGAGCGCCCGCTGCTGCCCACGCGCCCGCAGATGCCGAGGCGCGTCCGAGATCAGGAGCGGCCTGGCCCGCGGGCGGCGATCCGGCCAGGGATCGAAGCTCGTTCAAGACATCGCGCGCGGTCTGGATGCGCAGCGCGGGGTCCTTCTCGAGGCAGCGGCGGATGATCCGCGTCAGGTCGGCCGGCAGGTCGGCCCGGAGTTCGCCCAGCGGGCGCGGCGCATCGCGCAGGATCGCCGAGGCCAGCTCCGCCGACGAGGCGCCCTCGAACGGGCGCCGGCCGCTCGCCATCTCGTAGAGCAGCACGCCGAGCGAGAAGAGGTCGGTGCGGTGATCCACCGGGCGCCCGGCGACCTGCTCGGGCGACATGTAAGCCGGCGTGCCCATCACGACACCGACGGCCGTCCGACCGGCAGCGGTGAAGGTCGCGTCGGAGGCAGGGCCGCGACCCTGCGCGACGGACAGGACCTTCGCCAGGCCGAAGTCGAGCACCTTGACCCGGCCATCGCTGGTCACCATCACGTTGGCGGGCTTCAGGTCGCGGTGCACGATGCCGCGCTCGTGCGCATACGCCAGCGCGTCAGCGAGCGGCCCCGCGATGGCCAAGATCCGGTCGAGCGGCAGTCCACCGTCGGGGACGAGCCGCTCGAGCGACCGGCCCTCGACGAGCTCCATCGTCAGGAAGTGAACGCCGTCGGCTTCCTCCACCGAGTGGATCGTGACGATGTGCGGGTGGTTGAGGGCGGCCACCGCACGGGCCTCCCGGCGGAATCGCTCGAGCCGGTCGGGGTCGGCGGCCATCCTGGCGGGCAGCACTTTGAGGGCGACATCGCGTCCGAGCCTCGTGTCGTGCGCGCGATAGACCTCCCCCATCCCGCCCGCGCCAATGGCAGAAACGACCGCGTAGTGGCCCAGGCTCCGGCCGATCAGCGTCCTCTCGCCTCCGTGGAGAGCCGACATTCTACCAGAGGGCAGAGTCGCGCTCGGGCAGGTGCGACCCGCGCGCCGCACGCCTCACGGATAGAGATACGGCGCCTGGAGGCCCATCGGGAGTCCGAGCAGCCAGAACACCGCGAGCTGGACGCCGAACCCCGTGAAGCAGGCCGCCGCGAT
>JAFNAJ010000364.1 GCA_017860085.1 Acidobacteriota bacterium
GGCCTGCCGGTGGCGGTGAACGCGTCGGGCGACGTGCTCATCAACTACGGTACACCGACCATCTACAACGGCTATCCGTACTTCTCGAGCGTCCGGCCCTTCCTCTACACCGCGAGCGGCCAACTCGTGGACCTCGCGCGGCAATACGGGCTCGCAGAGTCGCCGTCGGTCACCGACATGACGGACGGCGGACGCATTCTGACGTCGTTCGGCATGATCCTGGAGCCGGATCTGGCGACCACGACGCCAGCGCCAGCGCCGCCGCCCGGGTGGACCAACTACTCGGCTGCCCGCCTGAACGAGCAGGGTGCCTTCGTGGCCAAGGGGTACATGTCCACGTCGGATGGACACGCGGCCCTGGGCCGATACGTGCCCGGTCGGGGTTGGCTCGTGATCCACGCCATGATCGGCGCGATGTACCCCGCGTCGGCCGACGGCATCGACGAGCAGGGGAACGTCACCTGCACGGCGTTCGGCGGCCCATCCCTCACGACGGCCGATGGCCGCACGCTCGCCCTCGGTGATTTGCTGCTCAACGGCCCGTACGGTTTTGGCTCCTCCGGCACGGCGATGTCGGATGCCGGCCACGTCGTGACGCTCGCAAGGAACACGGCGGGCGCCACCGCGGCCGTCTTGCTCGAGCCCTCGGGCACGCTGCCGGCGCCCGATCCGGTGGTGCTGACCGGCGTGGCACACCCGGCCACGTCGAGTGCGCCATGGGATGCCATCTCGCTAACGTGGACCGCGTCGGCGAGGGCAAAGGCCTACGTCGTGGAACGCAAGGGGCCGGCCGATGCAGAGTTCGTGGCGCTCACGCCAGCCTCCGGCACGATCCAGTTGAAATACGACGACACCTCGATCGCACCGGTGACGAGCTATACGTATCGCGTGATTCCCATCGGCGTTGGCGGCAACGGCCCGGCCTCGAACGAAGTCACCGTCGTGTCGCCGCCGCCGAAGGACGGCGTCGCGCCAACGGCGCGAATCACGTCGCCGCCCAGTGGTTCGACGGTCGGCGGCGTGGTGACGGTGGTGGCTGAGGCGTCCGACAACGTCGGGCTGAGGGGCTTCGAGATCCGCTACCAGCCGAACCAGGGCTCCGAGGTGCTTTGCGCCAGAAGCTATGCGCAGCCGCGCCCGTCCGACACGCTGTCGTGCACGTGGGATCCCAGGTATCTTCCCTCGGGTGCCACGGCTCAGCTCATCGCGTTCGCGTACGACGACATCGGCAACTACGTGCAGAACCCGATCTCGGTCACCTACCAGCCCTCGTCGACCCCCGACACGCAGCCGCCGGCCGTGACGGTGATCAGCCCGGGGCGCAACGAGACGGTATCGGGAATCGTGAAGGTGTCCGCGCGGGCCACCGACAACGTTGGCGTCGTGAGGATGGAGTTGAGCGACAGTCGCGGCGTCCTCTTGAAGACCGTGAACGCCGCAGAACTCACCTACGACTGGAACACGGCTGGGCTCAAGAAGGGGTCGACGCAGACGCTCCTCGTGCGCGCGCACGACGCGCGGGGCAACGGCGGCAGCGCCAAGGTCTCGGTGCGCATCCAGCGGTGACGCGCGGCGCCGGCGAGCCACAGGCGGGGGCGAACCCGGAACCGGGCATGCCGATTGCTAGTGCCGATCGCGTCGGCCCGAAGCCATGCCCGCTCATGACGACGACTGATCTCGACGCCCTCGTGAGGAGCTACCCGTCACTCGCCGGGATGCCACCCCGGCTCCACGGGGAGTTACTCCGGGCCGGGCAGAAGATCCAGGTTGCCGCTGACCGCATCCTGTTCGACGTCGGCGAGGATGCCACAGGCCTCCCGCTCATCACACAGGGAACGGTGCGTGTGGTGCGCCGGGTGTCGAGCGGGCGAGACGTGTTGCTCTACAGGACAGGACCCGGCGACTTCTGCGTCTTGACGGCCGCGTCCCTGCTCGGCGCGAGACCCTACGAGGCGACGGGCACTGTCGAGGCGGCCCTCGCTGCCGTGCTCGTGCCTCGCGCGCTCGTCGAGGCGCTCATCGAGCAGCACGCGCCGCTGCGCCGCGCGGTGTTCTCGACGATCGCCGCCCGCCTGTGCCGCCTGATGACGCTGGTCGAGGAGGTCGCGGTGGCTCGGCTCGACCAGCGCCTGGCGGCCTACCTGGTCGGACTCGGCCCTTCCGTCCGGACAACCCACCAGCTCCTGGCCGACGAATTGGCCACGGCCCGTGAAGTCGTCAGCCGAATTCTCGAGTCGTTCGAGTTGGCCGGCCTCGTCCGCCTGCAACGTGGCCGCGTCGACATCGTCGACGCTCGCGGCCTGGAGCACCTCGCCAGCAACCCCGAGTGATCCCGACGGTCCTCCGGCACGCGTCAGGGCGCACACTACCTGCAGGCGCACGAAAGTCAGCTCCTAAGGAGAAACAAGGTTGCCTCTTGGTGCGGCGGCTGCCCGGAATTCCCAGCCGAGCCAAGGCGAGCCCGCCCGCAGGCTGACTTTCGTCTGGCGCCGATCTTGCGAACGAATCTGGCGGGTCCGAGCCCCCGGGCCAGGCAGACGCTCGTCGGCGCACACTCGCGCTGCGTGAAGCGTGCCGCAAGGTGGAGCGAGATGAAGACCACACGACGGTTTGCGATAGCGGCTGCTGCCGCCACGCTCCTGACCGCGGCGCCCGCCCGCGGGGCCTCGTTCACCATCGACCTCGGTAACCCGCAAGTGGGCGTCGCGCACACGACCCCGCCCTCCTACCTTCCCGCTTGGTGGGGCGGAAACGACGTGTTCCGAGAGCAGCCGGGCTACGTAGGCGCGCAGGTGACGTTCACGGGTGTGCCAGGGCAGCAGTACTTCTTCAACTTCGAGTTCGTCTGGTTCGAAGCTGGATGGGAAAGCGAGCTCATCACCGCTGGCGGCAACATCGCCAACAAGACGAATGGTGTGGGCACCGCGCCCGGAACCCACGTGGGCTTCAAGATGACTGGCACGGGAAGCCCAGAGATCGTGCCTTTCTCGTTCCTGGTCAGTCCGAAACCCGCTGACCTGCTGTCCGACCCAACGGTCGCCAACGGCTCCAACCCCGGCATCGGCCTCGGTAAGCCCAACATCTTCTTCAGCATCGCCAACGAGGCCGAGACCGGCGGCACGACGGCGCTCTCGGGAAGCGTGATGTGGCTTGCGCTCGATGACAGCGGCGCCGGCGAGGATGTCGACCACGACGACTGGGTGGGCCTCGTTCGGGTCACCCCGGTGCCCGAGCCTGCGTCGATCGCCCTGCTCGGGGGCGGCCTCCTCGCCGTGATGACGCGCCTCCGTCGTCGACTTGGAACACGCACCGCATCGGGCCGACGCAAGCTTGAGGGCCGCCAGACGCGGGCGTAGCATGCTTGGAGGATCGGCGGCGGGTGGCGCCGACAATCCTGCCCTCCAGACTCCCCAGCACGAGCGGCTCCCTTTAGGAGTTCCGCGATGACGCTTCGGGTACGGCCGCACGAGACCGACGGGCCGGCGTTTCACGACCGCCAGCCCGACGAGACGACGCGAGGGATTCCTGCGGCCTGCGACGGGGTCTCGTTCGTCGCCCCCTCACAGGCTTCCCGTCCCCTCAGGGTGCTCAGTGTCTTCGGCACGCGCCCCGAGGCGATCAAGATGGCGCCGGTCATCAAGGCGCTGTCGG
>JAFNAJ010000365.1 GCA_017860085.1 Acidobacteriota bacterium
CGCCAGAGCGACCTCGACGAGACGGTGACCGGTCCGCCGGTGTCGGCGGCCTACGGCCCCGACGGCGAACCGACGCCGGCGGCGGTGGGCTTCGCACGCAAGCATGGCACCCAGGTCGCGGACCTCACGCGCGTCACCACCCCGAAGGGTGAGTATCTCGCGTACCTCAAGCGTCAGCGCGGCAAGACCGCCGTCGACGTGCTGCCCGACCTGCTCGCCGCCACCCTGCGCGATCTCAGCTTCCCGAAACAGATGCACTGGGACGCCTGGATCGACGACGGGCGTGGCGAGCTGCCGTTTGGTCGACCGATCCGCTGGCTGCTGTTCCTGTACGGCGGCCGCGTCGTGCCGTTCTCGATTCGACGGACGACGCTCGCGCAGTCGCCGCTCGTGCAGGATGTCCGGTCGGGGGCGATGACCTACGGCCACCGGTTCGTAGCCATGAGCGGGCGTCCGGGACGGGCGGTGAAGGTCCGGAGTTTCAGCGACTACCGGGCCCGGCTCGCCGAGCACTTCGTCGTGCTCGATCGCCAGGAGCGCCGCGACCGCATCGCGCGCGAGCTCGACGTGCACGCCAAGCGCCTTGGTGGCCGCGTGCATTCGGCCGCCGTGACGCACACGGGCCTGCTCGACGAGGTCGCCGACCTGGTCGAGTACCCGGCTGTGGTCGCCGGGGCGTTCCTGCCCGAGTTCCTCGAGCTGCCCGAAGAGGTCCTGGCCACCACCATGATTCACCACCAGCACTACTTCCCGGTGGTCGACGAGGCCGGCAAGCTGATGCCGGCATTTCTGGCGGTGACCAACATCGAGGTGGACAACATGCGCCGCATCGCGCTCAACTCGGAGCGCGTGCTGGCGGCGCGGCTGCGCGACGCGCAGTTCTTCTGGGCGAGCGACAGCCAGACCCCGCTCGAGTCGCGGCTCGAGCGGCTCGACACGGTGTTGTTCCACAAGCAGCTGGGCAGCTATCGCGCCAAGGCCGCGCGGCTCGAATCGCTCGCCGGGTGGATCGCGGCCGAGGCCCTCGGGCTCAGTGCGGATGCCGAGGCGGCGCGCGTGTCGGGGCGCCTGGCGAAGGTCGATCTGACCACCGACATGGTTCGCGAGTTCACCGAACTGCAGGGCACGATGGGGGGCATCTACGCGCGCGCGCAGAAACACCCCGAAGCCGTGTGGAAGGCGATCTACTACCAGTACCTGCCCACGAGCGTCGAGGCGTCGGCCCCGCCCACGGCCGACTCGCTCGGCGCGGCGGCCCCCGTGTGGGCGTCGGTCGCGCTGGCGGACAAGCTCGACACGCTCGTGGGCATGTTTGGCGCAGGGGAGCGGCCCACGGGCACCCGCGACCCGTACGGCCTGCGCCGCCACGCGCACGGTGCGCTGAAGATCGTCGTGGATCTGCCAGAACTCGTGGGACGCGAGCAGCCCGTCGATCTCGACGCTGTGTGCGACGCGGCCGCCGCCCGGTACGAGCCAGGCGTTCTCGGTACGTGGAAGGAGGACCTTCGCGCCTTCCTCGATGACCGGGCGCGCTTCGTCTTCTCGCAGCGAGGATTCGTCGGCGACGAGATCGAGGCCGTCATGGGGGCCAGTCGACGAGGCCTGGTGCCGCTGGACCTGCGGCGACGGCTCGAGGCGTTGAGGGCCGTGCGAGAGTCGTCCGACTTCGAGGCCCTCGCAGTGCTGTTCAAGCGCGTGAAGAACATCGCCCGCGAGATCAGCCCGCAGCCCCTCGACCAGTACGCGAACGCGGTCGACCGCCGCCTGTTGACCGAGCCGGCTGAACAGCAGTTGTTGCAGGACGTCGACGCGCGGGCGCCCGTGATCCGGGCGGCGCTCGGGGCGCGGGACTACCGGGGCGCCATGACCGAGGCGGCCGCGCTGCGTCCGGCCGTCGACCGGTTCTTCACCGAGGTGTTTGTCATGGTCGACGATGAGCGTCTCCGCACTTCGCGCCTGATGCTCATGGTCGACCTGCGGGATCTCATCCTTCGCATCGCGGATATCTCTCAGCTGGCACCGGGGTCGACTTCCTGACCTCCTCGACCGGCCCGGTGCCGTCCGTCCGTTCATCCTTTCATCCACGGAGCAATCATTCTCATGGCCAAGAAACCCGCTGCCACGAAGAAGCGCGCGGCAACGCGCCCGTCGCCCAAGAAGGCGGGCGCTCGGTCTCGCAAGTCGTCTGCACCGGCCAGGTCGTCACGCAAGAAGTACGTGTATTTGTTCGCCAACGGCAAGGCCGACGGCGACCGCACGATGAAGGACCTGCTCGGCGGCAAGGGCAGCGGGCTGGCCGAGATGACCAATGCGGGCCTGCCGGTCCCGCCGGGCTTCACGATCACCACCGAGGCCTGCAACCTCTGGTACGCCAACCACCGTCACCTGCCGAAGACCATCGAGGATGAGATGCTCGCCGCCGTTCGTCGGCTCGAGCAGGTCACCGGGGCGCAGTTCGGCTCCACGGAGAACCCGCTGCTCGTGTCAGTGCGATCGGGCGCCAAGTTCTCCATGCCGGGCATGATGGACACGATCCTCAACCTCGGTCTCAACGACCAGGCCGTCGAGGGACTGAAGCGCCGCACGTCGAACGGGCGTTTCGCGTTCGACAGCTACCGGCGCTTCATCCAGATGTTCGGCAATGTCGTGCTCGAGATCCCGAAGGACGCCTTCGAGCACGAGTTCGAGGCGGTGAAGGCCGAGCGTGGCGCCCGGATCGATACCGACCTCGGCGAGGAGGCGCTCCGCGAGGTGGTCGCCCGCTACAAGAAGGTGGTGGCCAGTCGCACGCATCACCCGTTCCCCCAGGATCCCTTCGAGCAGCTCCGCATGTCGCGCGACGCCGTGTTCCGCTCGTGGAACAACCCGCGGGCGAAGCAGTACCGGCGCATCTACGAGATCCCGGACCACATCGGCACCGCGGTCAACGTTCAGAAGATGGTCTTCGGCAACACCGGCGAGCGGTCGGCCACCGGCGTAGGTTTCACGCGGAACCCGGCGACGGGCGCCCGGGAGTTCTTCGGCGAGTTCCTCGTCAACGCCCAGGGCGAGGACGTGGTGGCGGGCATTCGCACGCCCCAGCCGATCAACGAGCTCCAGAAGGTGATGCCTCATGCCTACCAGGAGCTGCGCGACATCACGGCGCGACTCGAGCGGCACTACAAGGACGTGCAGGACTTCGAGTTCACGATCGAGGAGGACAAGCTCTACATGCTGCAGACCCGCAGCGGCAAGCGCACCGGCTACGCCGCGGTGGTCATCGCCACCGACCTCGTGGCCGAGAGGCTGCTGACGCCGAAGGAGGCCCTGCTGCTGGTCGAGCCCGCGTCGCTTTCTCAGTTGTTGTCGCCGGTGTTCGATCCCGCGGAGTGGAAGAAGATGCCCGTGGCGACCAAGGGGCTTCCGGCCTCGCCCGGCGCCGCGTCGGGCCAAGCGGTGTTCACGGCCGATCACGCCGTCGACTGGGCCCAGCAGGGCAAGAAGGTCGTGCTCGTCCGCAAGGAGACGGCGCCCGACGACATCCACGGCATGGAGGTCGCGCAGGGCGTCCTGACGGCCACGGGCGGCATGACGTCGCACGCCGCCGTGGTGGGCCGCCAGATGGGCAAGCCGTCCGTCGTCGGGGCGGGCGCCCTGGTGATCGACGAG
>JAFNAJ010000366.1 GCA_017860085.1 Acidobacteriota bacterium
TGGCGCGCGGCGGGGGACTGCTCGACACGGCCGACGCCGAGTGGCAGACGGCCATCGACCAGACGCTCTTTCCCGCCATTTGGGCGTCACGCCTCGCGGTGCCGCACATGCGCAGGCGAGGTGGGGGCGCCATCCTGATGATCGCGTCGATCTGGGGACGCGAGTCGGGCGGACGGATGACCTACAACGCGGTGAAAGCCGCCGAGATCAGCCTGGCGAAGTCGCTCGCGCAGCAACTGGCGCCTGACAACATCAGGGTGAACGCCGTGGCACCAGGCTCGATCCTCTTCCCGGGCGGCTCGTGGTGGAAGCGCCAGCAGGACGATCCCGCGGGCATCGCCACGATGATCGAGCGCGAGCTGCCATTCGGCCGCTTCGGACGAGCCGACGAGGTTGGCGACGTCGTGGCGTTCCTGGCCTCACCGCGCGCCAGCTGGGTGAGCGGCGCCTGCATCCCCGTGGACGGCTGTCAGTCGAGGTCGAATATCTGACCACCGAGCCCCCGACCCCGAGCCCCGATATCGTCACTGCTTACGCCAGGTCGGAACCCGCCCAGGTGTCCACGGCGCGCCTGCTGCTTCGAGCGCCGTCTCGAGCTTCCTGAGGTCGACGTCCACGATCTGCCTGAGCTGTTCGAGAACGACGGCGAACTCGTCCGCGGCGATGTCGTACGCCTGCCGGCTCGTGCTCGTCGGCGGTGAGGTCGTGGACCAGTGGCTCCTCACGATGGCGCCAATCCGATCCTGAATCGACAGCGGCGTCGGCTCGTAGCGGCGCTCCAGCGACTCGTCGCCCGTCATCTTCACCACGAGGTCCTTCAGCCGCGCGTTGAGCGCTCGCGCGTCGGCCCCCAGCCTGGCATCGGCACCCGGGGTCTCGTCGATCGCCTTGACGATGTGATCGAGCCGCTCCTGCGTCTCGCGCGCCACCTGCACTGCCCCGAGGCCCGCGCGCTGCAGTTCGGCCACCTTCTTCTGGAAGGCGAGCAGTTCGGCACGGTTGGCCTCGGGCAGCGTCGAGAGGTTGAGCGCCTCCACCTCGAAGGTCTGCGGTGTTCCGAACGGCTTCTCGGCACCGTCCACGCGCAGCGCAAATGCCACGCTGTACTTCCCGGGCATCACCATCGGACCCGTGGGCCCGGCACCGAAGCCGCCGCGCGCAGCCGGTCGCAGCGAGATCGGGTTCGACGCGGCAT
Organism: Acidobacteriota bacterium; assembly: GCA_017860085.1. Taxonomy (GTDB): domain Bacteria; phylum Acidobacteriota; class Vicinamibacteria; order Vicinamibacterales; family JAFNAJ01; genus JAFNAJ01. The sequence continues at coordinate 1,196 of JAFNAJ010000366.1, forward strand.
AGCGCAGGTCCCACGCCAGCCGGTGGATGCCGGCGCGCGCGGGTCCTGTGAGTCGTCGCACGACGGCGCCCCGCTCGTCAGTCACGGTGAGCACCGCCGTCGGGGCTTCCTCGCGGTCTTCCGCGACGAACTCGTCTCGGGTCGGGTAGCGCAGGAGCTCGCCCTTCTTGTCCGCGTCCTTCTCGGCCGCCTGCCGCTGCTGCTTCCTCGTCTTCGCCCCGTCCTTCAGGTAGTAGGTGAACACGGCCCCGAACGGCGGGTTGGGGGCGGCGAAGAACGCCTCGCCCATCGATCCCTTCCCACGCCCCCCGATCGGCGACGACGGCATGTAGCCGAACACCTTCTTCACCGGGAAGGTGACGGCCGGCTGTTCGAGATCGCGCGGCTGCGCCACGCGCAGCGGGGTGTAGTCGTCGAGGATGTAGAAGCCGCGGCCGAACGTGGCGACGACGAGGTCGTTCTCTCGCTTCTGTATGGCGAGGTCGCGCACGGCGATGGTCGGCAGGCCCCCCTTGAGCTGCGTCCACGTGGCGCCGCCGTCCTTCGAGAAGAACAAGCCGAACTCCGTTCCGGCAAACAGCAGGCCGCGATCGCCCGGGTCCTCCAGCACGGTCCACGTGCTGCCGCGCTCGGGCAGGTTGCCGGCGATCGAGGTCCAGGTGCGCCCGCGGTCGCTGCTCTTGAGCAGGTACGGCTTGAAGTCGCCCATCTTGTGGTTGTTGAACGCCGCATACACGACGTTGGGGTCGTGCACCGAGGCCGCGAGGTCGCTCACGTACGTCATGTCGGGCACGGCCGGGAACTTCTCCTCGCGCCGCCAGGTCTTTCCGCCGTCCTCGCTCACCTGCACGAGCCCGTCGTCGGTGCCGACGTAGAGCAGGCCCTCGGCCAGGCGCGATTCGTCCAGCGAGACGATGTTGCCGTACAACGACGTGGACTGGCTCTTCGCGATCGCGTCGGGACCCCAGACCCTGCCCATCACCTTGAGCGTGTTCCGATCGATCTGCCGCGTCAGGTCTGGACTCACCGGCTGCCACGAGTTGCCGCGGTCGTCGCTCCTGAACAGTCGGTTGGCGGCGAAATACACGCGCGTGGGCGCGTGCGGGCTGATGAGGAGCGGGCTATCCCAGTTCCAGCGCAGCGGCGGCTCGCCCTTGCCTTCCTGCGGCTGGATGAGCAGCGCCTCGCCGCTCTTCCGGTCGTACCGTGCGAGCACGCCATGCTGCAGGGTCGCGTACACGATGTTGGGATTGCCAGGCTCTACCCGGCTGTGGAACCCGTCGCCGCCCCACGTGATGAACCAGTCGGCGTTCTTGATGCCCGTCCGGTCGAGCGTCCGTGACGGTCCCCCAAGGCTGTTGTTGTCCTGCGTGCCTCCGTAGACGTAGTAGGCGGGCCAGCTGTCGTCCACCTCTACGCGGTAGAACTGCGTGACAGGGAGATTCTCCTTGAAGTCCCAGTTGGCGCCACGGTCGAACGTCTCGTAGAGGCCGCCGTCGCAGCCCACGATGAGGTGGTCGGTGTCGCGCGGGTCGATCCAGATCACGTGGTTGTCCACGTGCTTGTTCGCTTCGCCGAGGGGGCGCCAGGTGGCGCCGCCGTCCTCGGTCACCTGGTTGAAGACGTCGACGGCGTACACACGATCGACGCTCTTCGGGTCGGCGAAGACCTCGCCGTAGTACATCGGCTGGGCGATGTAGCTGCCGCGCTTCTCCCACGTCTCACCGCCGTCGGCCGACCGGTAGAAGCCCTGGGCGTCGTCTGCAGCCTCGACGGTCGCGTAGACCACCGTCGGATCGGCGGGCGAGTAGGCGAGGCCGATGCGTCCCATGTCGCCCGAGGGAAGTCCGCGCGTGACTTTGCGCCACGTCTCGCCACCGTCTGTCGACTTGTAGATGGCCGATTCCGGGCCGCCGTTGATCAGGGTCCACACGTGGCGCCGCCGCTGATGCGTGGCGGCCATGAGCACGTCGGGATTGGCCGGGTGCATCACCACGTCGGCCGCTCCGGTGTGCTCGCTCACGGTCAGCACCGCGCGCCACGTTCTGCCGCCATCGGTCGTCTTGTAGACGCCGCGCTCGCCGCCCGCCGACCAGAGCGGACCCTGCGCCGCCACGAAGACGACGTTCGAGTCCTTGGGATGCACGACGATCCGGCCGATGTGCTCGGACGTCTTGAGCCCCATGTTCTTCCAGTTCCTGCCCCCATCGTCCGATCGGTAGACGCCGTCGCCGTAGCCAACGCTGCGCTGGGTCTTGTTCTCGCCGGTGCCCACCCACACCGTGAAGTGGTTGGATGGGTCGAGGGTGATGCAGCCGATGGAGTACGACCCTTCACTGTCGAAGATGGGCGTCCACGAGGTGCCTGCGTTCTCGGTCTTCCACACGCCGCCGGAGGCGGAGGCCACGTACCACCGCGAGGGCTTCGTCGGATCCACGGCGAGGTC
>JAFNAJ010000367.1 GCA_017860085.1 Acidobacteriota bacterium
GTCGCCGGCTCGCTGACGACGATGTAGGGCATCGCGGAAACCCCGTACTTGACGCCGTACTTCTCGTAGTAGGCCGCCACCGGGAGCGCGATGTCGGACGACAGCGTGCTCGTGCTCCAGCGGAAGTTCGTGGACACGATCAGATCGAGCTTCGGCCACAGGTTCGCTCTTGCGGTCTGCGGAGAGGGCCAGCGGCGCAGCGGGTTCGAGCCCGAGAAGATGAACACGCGGGGCCGCGTCCCCGGCTCGGGGTGGATCGGAATCCAGCCTTTCTCGACCGCCTCCTGCATGTACTGACTCAGCGGGTTCGGCATCGTCGGATCCTGATGCTGCGCGCGGTTCCAGACCTCGTCGTAGCCGGCGTGGTAGTACAGGAACGGCATCAGGGGCGTGATCGGGTAGAACTTACTGTAATCGGTGTATACCTGTTCCCAGTCGGTCGGCCCGAGGCCGCGCATGCCCTTCGCCATCAGCTTCAAGATTTCGGTGAGCGGCGGGCGGTAGTTTCCGCCGCCGAGTTCGTCGGCTCCCTTCATCTCCCACCACGACGCCACGCGCAGGCCGCCGCCCTTGCGGCCCTGATTTCCCGTGATCGCCATCAACAGCGCGATCGCGCGCTGGAAGAGATCGCTGTGATAGTTCTTGCACGCGCCCCAGGAGGAATAGACCATCGCGGCGGGCGCCTTGGCGAGACCGCGGGCGAAGCGTTCCACCACCGAGGCCTTGACGCCCGTCGTCGCCTCCTGCTTCTGCGGCGTGTAGCTCGCAGCCAGATGCTCGCGCAGCACCTGGAACAGCGGCCGCACGGCGACCTTGGAACCGTCCGCCAGTGTCGCGTCCCAGTGACCGTCGAGGGCCGGCTTGCGACCCCCGAGCGCGAGCAGGTGCGAACCTTCGCCCTGACAGCCGGGCGCTTCCGTCATCTTCCCGGCAATCTCGTCGAAGATGTAGAGCAGGTCGTCGCGCCCACCCGCGCGCAGGTCGGACTCGCGCAGGTAGCGCCCGGTGTCGGTGCGCACGAGGAACGGCAGATCGGTCTGCTCGCGCACGGCCTCGTCGTCGTAGAGTCCCTCTTCGAGGATGACGTGCGCGGCCGCCAGCCCGAAGGCCGCGTCGGTCTCCTGCTTGACGGGCACCCAGAAGTCGGAGTGGATGGCGCTCGCCGAGAGGTCCGGCGAGATCACGACGACGGTCGCACCCCGGTAACGCGCTTCGTTCACGAAGTGCACGTCCGGCATGCGGGTGTAGGCCGGGTTGGCGACCCAGAGGACGATGTAGTCCGAGAGGAACCAGTCGTCGGTGGTGCCGTCGGCGTTGTAGAGGCCGAAGGTCTCCACCAGACCGTTGGGCATGTCGCCGACTCCCGCCCAGGAGTCGAGCAGCGTCGTACCCATCGCGGTGTTCCAGCGCATCTCGGCGGAGGAGTCGGGGCTGTAATCGCAGTTCGTGGTGCCGTGGTCGTGGATGATGGTCTCGGTGCCGGCCGCGAGCGCGGCGTCGATGCAGGCGTCGGCGATTTCGTCGTAGGCCTCGGCCCAGGTGATCCGCTTCCATTTGCCTTCGCCGCGTTCGCCGACGCGCTTCATCGGATGCAGCAGACGCGCTTCGCTGAGGTGAAGGTCGCTGTGGCAGGCGCCCTTCTGGCAGCCGCGCGGGTTGAAGTCCGGGACATCCGCTCGGGACGCGCCGTAGACGGCGTTCTGTTCCTCGCGCCAGACGACGCCGTCCTTCACGAAGAGGTTCCAGGAACACGCCGAGAAGCAGTTGGAGCGATTGTGGGTTCCCTTCACGACGCGGTCCCACGTCCACTTCGAGCGATAGGTGTCGGTCCAGTCGCCGTACGAAACCTGGTCTACCGGGATGGTCTCGATGCCGGGATAGGTGAGGCCCTCCCGCCGCCGGAGGGAGGAAAGACCGAGCGCCATGGTCGTGGCCCCCGTGGCGGCGCCGACCAGAAAAGTTCGCCGTGAGATCCCCATCGCCCCTCCGGCCGCCCCGACACCCGAAATGCCGATGCGGAGTGCAAAGTTGCATTCGACTCCAATATCATACCAGGCTACAGGTAATCCGTGACCGACTTTGTCGGAATTTCGGGGGCATCCCATGAGAGCCAGGCCCCATGAGAGGACGGGGCGCGCGGCGGGACCCGCTACCGACGGGTGGCGCGGGGGTCGGGCGGCACCGCTAGCACTGCGTTTTGGCGACCGGCGGGAGCCGCGTCACTTCCCGTACATGTGGGCGAGGGTCTCGTCCCAGAGCTGAACGAGTTTGTCGCAGTCGTCGAACGTGGTGTCGGGTCCGGTGAGGATCATGTTGACGATGGGGATCAGCACGACCCCGCGGTTCAGGCAGTAGTACAGCCAGTACTCGCGGTAGCCGCCGAAGCCGACGCCCTTCGCGGCGGAGAGCGCGTCGTAGCACACGTCCGGTGTGAAGCTGACGTTCAGGCGCGCACCCACGGCATCGACGCGAAACGGCGCGCCGTGTTTCTCGATGACGCGCTGCATGCCGCGCTGGAGATGGTTCATCGAGTCAAACATCTTTGCGAACGTCGCGTCGGTGTAGTTGTGCTCGAGCGAGAGGCGAAGCGCGCGCAAGCACAGCATGTTCGCCGAGTTCGTGGTGCCCTGGCCGGTCAGGCCGCAGACCCCCCACGGCGTGAAGCCGTCGAGCAGGGCCTGCCACTTCCTGGCCCATTCCTCCTTGAGCCCCATGACACCGACCGGCAACCCTGCGCCAATGCTCTTCCCCGACACCCAGATGTCCGGATCCAATCCCCACTCACGCGTGAGGCCTCCGGGACCCGAGGTCTGGGTGTGCGTTTCGTCGATCAGCAGCAGCGTGCCGTAGCGGGTGCAGAGCTCGCGGAGCCCTTGGTGCCAGCCTTCCCGCGGCATCGTGAAGCCGCCGTCGGTCAGGAACGGCTCGGTCAGTAGAATCGCAACGTCCTCGGCCTTCAGCGCTCGCTCGACCGCTTCCAGGTCGTTGAACTCGACGATCTTGGTGACGGCGGCCGGATCTTCCCCCGGCCGGAAGTGCGCCCAGCGGAATTCGATCTTGCCGGGACGCGGCATCCACTTCAGCGTGTCGTCCACCGTTCCGTGATAGCCGACGTTGAACATCAGCAGCTTCGAACGCTTCGTGATGCTGCGCGCGAGATTGATCGCCATGCGGTTCGAGTCCGACGCGGACAACGTCACGTACCAGAACGGCAGGCCCACCTTCTCGGCCAGCATTTCGGCGCTGGCAATCGCGTCCTCCGTGGGAGCCAGCGAGGTGACTCCCCGGTTCAGCAGCTGGTCGGCGATCCCGCGCGTGACTGCGTTGTCGGGCGAGTGACCGAAAATGGCGGGCGTGTCGGCGAAGTGGAAGTCGATGTACTCGTTGCCGTCGACGTCCCACAGCCGATTCCCCTTGGCGCGCTCGACATAGAACGTGTACGGCAGGAACCAGTCCGCCTGCCATGTGCACGGCACGCCCTTGACCATGTGCTTCTGCGCACGCGCAAAGAGTGCCGCGCTCTTCGGCGTCCGCTTCTGATAGAGCTCGAGCTCTTCGGCGACGAGCCGCCTCAGATGGGTCAAGTCGATGCCCGCGTGGACGGGCGTCAGCGTCGCGTAGTCGTCGTAGATGAGTCC
>JAFNAJ010000037.1 GCA_017860085.1 Acidobacteriota bacterium
AAGATGGTGTACCTGCGGGTCGACAAGCCTGGTGAAGTGACCGCTCGGGCGGTCGAGACCGATGCCGATCTGGTGATCCTCGAGCCTGACGCCCACATCGCAACGGTGTCGGACGGCGGTCGCCTGCACATGGAGTTGCGGATCAAGCAGGCCAGGGGCTACGTGTCGGCCGACAAGAACTTCGACGAGGACCTCGGCATCGGGTGGATCCCGGTCGACTCGGTGCACTCGCCGGTGAAGAAGGTCAACTACCTCGTCGAGGCTGCGCGCGTCGGGCAGGCCACGGACTACGACAAGCTGACCCTGGAGATCCACACCAACGGCGCCATCTCACCGGCCGACGCTCTGGCCGAGGCCGCGCGGACCCTGCAGCGCCACCTCAGCATCTTCATGAGCGCCGACGAGACCGAGCAGCCGTCGGAGGGCCACGCGCAGGATGCACCGTCCTGGGGCGAGCACCTCGACAAGAGCGTCGAGGAACTCGAGCTCTCGGTGCGCTCATACAACTGCCTGAAGAACGCCAACATCAAGACGATCCGCGAGCTGGTCACGAAGTCCGAGGCCGAGATGCTGAAGACCAAGAACTTCGGCCGCAAGTCGCTCAGCGAGATCAAGGACATCCTCACGTCGATGGGACTCAGCCTGGGCATGAAGTTCGACCAGCCTGCGCCCACGGCTCAGGAGTAGCCGAACCGCCATGCGTCACCGAGTCGCCCACCGCAAGCTTGGCCGCGTCACCGAGCACCGCATCGCGATGCTTCGTGGCCAGGCCCAGGCGCTCATCCGCCACGAGCGCATCGAGACCACCGTACCCCGGGCCAAGGAGTTGCGGCCCTTCGTCGAGCGCCTCATCACGGTCGCCAAGCGCGGCATCAGTGAGGGTGGCCGCACGACGAAGGCGCTCAACGCCCGCCGCCTCGTGGCCCAGGACCTGCAGGACAAGGCCGTGGTCACCAAGCTGTTCGACACGATCGCGCCGCGCTTCCAGGCGCGACCGGGTGGCTACACCCGCATCCTGCGGGTGGGCTTCCGCCGCGGCGACAGCGCCGAGGTCGCGCAGATCGAGCTGGTCGGCAGCGAGTACAACCCGAATCTCGAGGCCGAAACGGCGCAGACCGACGCCGCGGCCCCGGTGAAGGGCGTGGGTGGCCGTCTGAAGGCCGCGGCGAGCCGCCTGCGAGGCAAGAAGACCGAGGCTGCCACCGACGCGGCGGTCGAGGGCAAGACGAAGAAGGGCGCCCCGAAAGGCGCCCGTGCGAAGAAGAAGACCGAAGGCGAGTAGCGGCCCGCCGCTACTCGTCCTCCTCCGCCACCTCGCCGCGCTCGGCCTTCGAGGCGGCGATGATCTTGCTCTGCAGGTGGCTGGGCACTTCCTCGTAGTGCGAGTACTCCATCTGATACGAGCCCCGGCCGCCCGTGGCCGATGTCAGCTGCTGCTCGTACGTCAACATCTCCGCCATCGGCACCTGGGCCCGGATCACGGTGGTGGCACCCCGTGAGTCCATCCCCGAAATGCGCCCCCGGCGCCCGTTGATGTCGCCCATGAGATCGCCGGCGAACTCGCTGGGGGCATACACCTCGACGTTCATGATCGGCTCGAGCAGCGTCGGCCTCGCGCGCGTCATGGCATCCTTCAACGCGAGGCGGCCCGCCATCTTGAACGAGAGCTCGTTCGAGTCGACCGGGTGGAACTGCCCGTCGTGGAGCACGACCCTGAAGTCCACGAGAGGATAGCCGGCGAGGAATCCTCGCTGCCGGGCGTCCTGGATCCCCTTCTCGACCGCCGGGATGAACTGCCGCGGGATCGACCCCCCGAAGATCTCGTCGACGAACTCGAAATCGCTGCCCCGCGGCAGCGGCTCCACCCGGATCTTGCAGTCGCCGAACTGACCGTGCCCGCCCGTCTGCTTCTTGTGACGGCCGTGCGCCTCGGTCGAGGCGTTGATCGTCTCGCGATAGGGCACCCGGGGCAGCTTGAGGTTGACGTCGACGCCGAAGCGCCGCTTCAGCTTCGCCACCGTCACCTCGATGTGCAGCTGGCCCTGGCCGGAGAGCAGCAGCTCCTTCGTCTGCGGGTCGCGCGAGAAGTGAATCGTCGGGTCCTCCTCGTGGATTCGCTGGAGGGCTGTGCTGATCTTCTCCTCGTCGGCCCGGCTCTTCGGCTCGATCGCGTAGGAGAGCAGCGGCGACGCGAACGTGGTGGGCGGAAAGACGAACGTGCTCGTCTTCTCGGCGAGCGTGTCGCCGGTCTGCGTCTCCTTGAGCTTGGCGACGGCACCGAGGTCGCCCGCCTTCAGCTCGGGCACGGTCGACTGCCCCTTGCCCTGCATCACCAGGAGGCTGCCCAGCCGCTCTTGTGTGTCCTTCGTGAGGTTGTAGATCGTCGAGTCGGACTTGAGCGTGCCGTTCACCACCCTGAACAGCGTGATGCGACCGGCAAACGGGTCGGCGATGGTCTTCCAGACGAATGCCGCGTAGGGCGCCGTCTCCGATGGGGAGACCGCCACGGCCGCGCCGCCATTCCGGGCTTCTGCGGGGAAGGGTCGATCGACGGGCGAGGGCACGTACGACACGACGGCGTCGAGCAACTGGGCGATCCCGACGTTGAGCGTGGCCGACGTGCAGAACAGCGGGAACACCTTGCCCGACCGCACTGCCTTCCGGAGGCCGCCCGCCAGTTCCTCCTCGGTGAGTCCCCCTTCCTCGAAAAAGCGCTCCATCAGCGTGTCGTCGGCTTCGGCGACGAGCTCGACCAGGGCCTCACGCGCCGCCGTTGCCGCCGGGGCCATGGCCGCGGGCACGGGACCTTCGCTGAACGTCCCGCTGCCATCGGTCTTGTACGCGTAGGCCTTCATGGAGGTGAGGTCGACGATGCCCGAGAACCCGGCTTCCTCGCCGATCGGCAAGCAGAGGGGCACGACGGCGCGGCCGAACACCGCGCGAAGTGACTCCAGCGTCCGGTCGAGGCTCGCCCGTTCACGGTCGAGCCGGTTGAGAACGACGAGGCGGGGCAGATCGAACTCCGAGGCGATGGCCCAGACTTTCTCGGTCTGCACTTCCACCCCTGACACCGCGTCGACGACCACCACGGCCGCCTCAGCCACCCGCAGCGCCGCGCGCGCATCGCTCAGGAAATTGCCGAAGCCCGGCGTGTCGATGAGGTTGACCTTGGCCTTCTGCCACTCCGCGTGGGCCAGGCTCGCCGCCAGCGTGTGCTTGCGCGCGATCTCCTCCTCGTCGAAGTCGGTGACCGTCGTCCCATCGTCGACCCTGCCGAGACGGTTCACGGCTCCCGCGCTGAAGAGCATCGCCGAGACCAGCTGGGTCTTGCCCGCCCCGCCGTGCCCGACCACGGCGACGTTGCGGATGGTGGTGGTGTCGTAGACCTTCATAGCGGGGTAGCCCTCCCTGAGGATCCGAGCACGAACACGAAGCCCCTAAGTCTATCAGTCTCTCAGGCCGTCAGTCACGTCGCGACGGTCCGCCATTCGCGAGTGCCAGCGCGTGCCCAGGTGCTGTCGCCGACTGTCGGTCGCGCGGCCTGGCCCGAGGGGACTCGTCGTGCGAGGCACCCGGCGGCTCCCTTCGTGGCTGGCGGCGTGGTCGATGCGTTCGAGCCGTGTGGGGTTGTGGAGCGTGCCAGATCTGGCGCCGAGTCCAGAGCCGCGAGCCTCACTCGTACCTGAGCGCCTCGATCGGGTCCAGCCGGGCAGCCTTGAAGGCGGGGTACATGCCGAAGAAAATGCCGACGAGTGCCGAGAAGCCGACGCCCAGAGCGAACGACCACCAGGGAAGCGAGGTCGGGAACCCCGCCATCCAGTTCACGGTGAGCCCGATGGCGCTGCCGAGCACGATGCCGAGCAGGCCGCCGACGGATGTCAGGACCACGGCCTCGATCAGGAACTGCCAGAGCACCTCGCGGCGCTTGGCGCCCATCGCCTTCCGGACACCGATCTCCCTGGTTCGCTCGGTCACCGAGATCGTCATGATCGCCATCACCCCGATGCCGCCGACCATCAGCGCAATCGAGGAGATCACGACCAGCGCCAGCACCACGGCCCTGGTCAGCTGATCGACGATGCCGATGAGCGAGTCCGAGGTGAGGATGTCGAAGTCGTTCTCGTCGTCGAGTTTCAGACGGTGGCGCGCCCTGAGGATCTCCTCGACCTCCCTCCTCAGCTGATCGCGCGACGCGCCCTCGCGGGCCACCACGCCGATCACGAGGAAGCGCAGGAGGTAGCCTCGCAGGCGGGGGGTCTCGAATGTCTTGTCGAAGGTCGTGGCCGGGATGACCGCGAAGCCGTTGCTGTCGCCCCCGAGCGGGGTCGGCCGCTCGGCGAGCACGCCGACCACCGTGTACTCGTTCTGGCCGATGCGCACGCTCTTGCCGATGGGGTCCATCGCCGGGAACAGGACCTTGGCCGGCGAGGCGCCGAGGACGACCACGTTGCGCTTCCGCTGGACCTCGAAGTCGCTGATGAAACGGCCCTGCGCCATCTTCAGGAAATTGGTGTCCATCCAGCGCGACGACACGCCGATGATGCCCACCGCCTTGGTGGCCTGGCTCCTGTAGGTGATGCGGAGGGCCTGTCCCCCGGGCCCCTCGCCGAGGTGGTAGGCGACGGCACCGGCCGACGGCGCGCCCTCCTGGATGGCCTTCGCGTCCGCTTCCGTGAGGTCTGGGCGCTTCATCAGATCCCAGAAGTCCCTGCCGCTCGAGATGCTCTCGATGCTCATCTTCGACACGAACACCGACTCGGACCCGAGTTCGCGGATGAGGCCGTAGATTTGCTCGCCGAAGCCGCGGATGAGCGCCGTCATGGCGACGATCGACGTGACCCCAATCACCACGCCCAGGATCGTCAGCGTGGATCTCAGCTTGTTGGCGCGCAGCGTGTCGAGCGCCATCCCGATGATCTCGCCGAGCAGGGCAGCGCGGGCGGCCACGGTCACTCCCTCCGGAGGGCCTCGATCGGGTCGAGGTTGGCCGCACGAATGGCCGGGTACAGCCCGAAGAACAGGCCAACGACGGCCGTCATCCCGATGCCGAGGACGACAGACCACGGCTTGATGTCGGCAGGAAGCGGGCTGAACGCCTCGACGAGCAGCGCGGCCACGAAGCCGAGCGTCGTGCCGAGGATGCCGCCGACGGTCGACAGGGTGGTCGACTCGGTCAGCACCTGCCACACGATGTCGCGCTTGCGGGCGCCGAGGGCCTTCCGCAAGCCGATCTCCCGCGTCCGCTCCGACACCACCATGAGCATGATGTTCATGATGACGATGCCGCCGACGAGCAGCGAGAGCGAGACGATGCCCACGAGCACCGAGAAGGCGCCTTTCGAGAAGTCACGCCACAGGCCCATGAGCGTGTCGGACGTATAGAGGCCGAAGTTGTCGTCCTCTTTGGCGCGCAGCTTGCGCTGCACCCGCATCGCCACGCGGGCCTCGTCCATGGCGTCGGTCAGCAGCGCGGGGTCGGGCGGCTTCACGGTCAGCTCCAGCGACCGGCGGGAACCGAAGAGCTGCTGGAACCTCCCGAGCGGGATCACGACGAAGTCGTCCTGTGACTGGCCGAACAACGAGCCCTTCCTCTCGTTGACGCCCACCACGCGGAAGTGGACGCCGGCCACCTTGATCGCCTGGTCGATCGGGTTGCGATCCTTGAACAGCTTCTCCGCCGTGTCGGCGCCGATGAGCGCGACGGGGCGGTTGCGGGCCACCTCGAGCTCGCTCGGCAGGCGCCCCCGGTCGGTGGAGTAGTTGCTGAACTCCTGGTACTCGGACGACACGCCGCGGACGCGCACGTTCTCGAGCGTCACGTCGCGGTAGGCGATGTTCGTGCGGCTGAAGCCCTCGGCCATGACGGTGTCGGTCATCGGGCTGAAGGACCGGACCGCGCGCAGGTCAGCGAGGCTGACGTCCGGGTTCCGCCGCCACGCCTCCTCCTGCTCCTCCTCGTCGGTGATCACGCCGGTCTTGTCGATGCGGAACGTGCCCAGGCCCACGTCGCGCATGATGGCGTCGCCGACGTAGGAGTTCATGCCCTGGATGAGCGACACCACCGCGATGATCGACATCACGGCCACGACGTTGCCGAGCACCATCATGAACGAGCGGAGCTTGTTCGCCCAGATGGAGCGCAGCGCGATCCCGATGGCGTCGAGCAGCGCGTACATCAGCTCTTCTTCGGCTCGGCCTTCTTCTCGAGCTTCACCTTGTCGCCGTCGGCCAGTTCGCGCACCGACGCAAACGGGCCCGTGATGACCTGGTCGCCTTCCTTGAGCCCCTCGAGCACCTCGAAGTACTTGTCGCCCGCGATGCCGGTCTTCACCGGCGTGAAGACCGCCTGCCCGTCACGGAACACGAACACGCCCTCGGTTTCCTTGCGCGTCTGGCCCGCCGGCAGCTCCTCGGCCGACGCCGTGCCGGGCGCCTGGCGCCTGGGGCGCTTCTCGTCCTTCGGCGGCCGCACGATCTTGCCGTCCTTGTCGAAGACGAGCTCCCGGGCGGCCATCGCCTGGATGGGCACGGCCAGCGCCTTCTCACGGGTTGCCGTCGTGATCTCGGCCGTGCAGGTGAAGCCAGGCCGCACCTCGGGGATCTGACCGTCGAGGGTGACGACCACCTTGAAGTTGGTTGCCTGCTGACCCGCCTGCGCGCTCGTCGTCTGAATCGGGCTGTTGCCGATCTCGGTGACCTTGCCCGTGAAGCTCTTGTCGGGCATGGCGTCGATCGTGATCTTCGTGGTCTGGCCCATGCGAATCGACGGGATGTCGGTCTCGTCGACCTCGATCTCGGCCTCGATGACCGACATGTCGGCGATCGTCAGCATCACCGTTCCGGGGTTGTTCATCGTGCCGATGACCACCATCTCGCCCAGCTCGATCGCCCGGCGGGTGACGAGGCCGTCGATGGGCGACTCGATGCGCACCTTGCTGAGGTTGTAGCGGGCGTTGGCCAGGCCCGCCCGCTCCTGGCGGATCCGCTGGTCCTGCGTCCGGAGCTGCTGCTCGGCCTGCCGCACCTCGGATTCGCGCACCTTCACGTCGGTCTCGGCACGGTCGAGCGACTCCCGCGTCGTGAGCTCCTGCCGCCAGAGGTCGCGCTGCCGCTTCAGGTTCTCCTGTGCCAGCGAGAGGTTCTCGCGCGCCGTGATCACGGCCGACCGCTGCTGCTCGAGCAGCGACTCGGCCGCTGCCAGCGATGCCTGGCCCTGCTGCAGCTGGCTCTCGAGGTTTCGCGGGTCGATCTGGAGCAGGAACTGGCCCCTCTTGACGGTCTCGCCCTCGTTGACGGCGAGGTCCGTGACGCGGCCCATCACGTCGGCGCTGATGTTCACCGAGCGTTTGGGCTGGATCTTGCCGGAGGCCGACACGACCGACGTCAGGTCGCGCGTCTTCAGGGCCTCGACCGCGACTTCCTTCCCCTGCTCCTTCCTGAACCGGAAGTTCGCAAAGACGACCGCTGCGCCGACGAGGACGACGGCCAGCGTGATCAGGACTTTCTTCCGAGTGATCTTCATGAACCCCCCATGGCCGCTTTGACGCCCGCGATGGCCAGGGCTATGACCGCGTAGATGATGAGCAAGCCAATCAGCATGCCGCGAGTCGGGCGCCGGTACAGCACCGAGAGACCAATGGCCATCACGGCGACCCACCACAGCAGGAAGAGATCGATGGTCCCGAGCAGGCTGCCGAAGAAGCCCTCATCCGACACCATCGGGAAGAAGACGCTCAGGTTGGTCGGGCTGCTCGCCGACCCCCGCATGTAGTTGATGGGGAGGCTGAACAGCTGCTGCACCACCGACACGGGACCTGCATGGGCGACCACCGCGAGCATCTTCTTGAACGACGCGTCGCCGCCGAGCGCCGCGTTGAAGATTCCCAACAGGATGCCCGCGATGATCGCGGCCATGATTGGCGAGACCACGAGAATCGTGGCGGGGTTGATGTACTTCGCATACTGGGCCTGCCGCTCGATCGCTGCGTACGCCTCGTCGTTCACCTGGCGACCGAAGCTTTCCATCGTCGAGACCTGCTGGTCGACAACGGCTTGCTGGCCGACCTCCGTGCTCAGGAACAGGAACATGCCCAGGGCCGTGATCACCGCGGTCAGAGCCACCATGCCAAACCACTTCGGGTTGGCGACGACCGCGGTGAACATCTCGCGGGGCGAGAACAGGATTCCGAAGAACCGAGCCGGAAGCGATGGCAGGGAAGCGGCTGGGGCTTGTGGCGTCTCGGTCATGGCGATTGTGGCGCTTGGGGGGGCGATGGTGGACGCTCCAGCGGACCGTCGTGGCCAGCTGAGCCGGCCGATTCTATCTCAACAGGACTAATACGTTTACGGGCGGGCCGGGGTTCCGCCCGGAGGGGTGCGATTTGGGCCGGTACGGTAAGCTGGCGGCCATGCCGCGATGGCGTCACGCCTGGCTGGTCGCCCGTGCCCTGGGGGTCTGGGTGCTGGCCCTGGCCGCTTCGGGGACAGGCCTCGCCCAGGTCACGCCCGGGCCCGGAGCGCGGGCCGCCGGCATGGCGGGTGCCTTCGTCGCCGTGGCCGACGACGCGACGGCGATCTACTGGAACCCAGCCGGACTCGCCACGGGCCCGTTCTTCAGTGGCGTGGTCGACTGGACGAGTCACGAATCGGGTCCCAGGGGCGACAGCCCTGAGGCGACTCCCGCCCAGATGGGACGACCGTGGTTCGTGGGGGCTGCCACCCTGCCCGTGGGGCTGGCGTACTACGAATTGGAGTCCCGAACCGCCGAGCCACAGGGCACAGGGGCGACCGGCCGCGTCACGCGCCTCGAGACCCGGCAGTTCGCGGCAACCCTGGTGCAGTCGCTCACCCCGCAGGTGGCGGTCGCGACCTCGCTACGCTTCGTCCGCGGGCTGGTCGCCGAAGGGGAGGTTTCAGGGACGCCACCGGAGCGCCTGGATTTGGCCGGAGACCTGGACGAGCGAGGCCGTAACGCCTTTGACCTCGACGTCGGGTTGCTCGCGGATCTGGGCAAAGTACGGCTCGGCCTGGTGGCCCGCAACCTGGTCGCGCCGGAGTTTGCCACCTCGTCCGGGGCCAGGCTGGGCATGGAGCGGACGGTGAGGGCGGGCGTTGCGGGACGGCCGCGCGAAGACCTCACCGTGGCCGTCGATGCCGACCTGACCCGGACCACGCAGGGACTTGCGGAGCGGCGGGACCTGGCGCTTGGCGTCGAGTGGACGGCAGTTTCCGATCGCCTCGCCCTGCGCGGTGGTGGAAGATTCAGCACCGTGGGAGACGTCCAGCCCGTGGCTGCCGCCGGGATCAGCCTCGGGTTCCCTGCGGGCCTGTGGGTCGACGTACACGGGTCTCGGGGCGCGACCGATGCCGACCGGAGCTGGGGGCTCGCGGGTCGGATCGGCTTTTGAACAGCCCACGGGGACGCGTGACTCGGCCCGCATCCTGCCGGGGTCGAGGATCCGAACGAACCGCCGATTGAGTATGGGAGGAGGAGGCGCGCCTTGGGCGGCCTCCCGTACGAGTTGCTGCCGTCGAGCGCGAGATCGATGCCCCCCAGTGGGCCCCGCAAGCCCGCCGAGCGCGGACGTGTGCCAGCTGACGTGGCCGTGAGCCGGCCCGTCATCGCCGTCCGCATCGGCGAGGTGTTGCTGCGCGAGCGGCGCATCACGCCGGCGCAGCTGAAGGAGGCCATCGACTACCAGAAGGCCAATGGTGGCCGTCTCGGGGTGAACCTCGTGAAGCTCGGGTTCATCTCCGACGCCGAGCTCACCACCCTGCTCAGTCAGCAATACGGGGTTCCCTCGGTGAACCTCGCCGACATCGAGGTCGACCCGGCCGTCGTCAAGCTGATTCCCGCGGAGACGGCCTTCAAGTACCAGGTGCTCCCACTCGCTCGGTCGGGCGCGACGCTGACGATCGCCATGTCCGACCCGACCGACGTGTTCGCCATGGACGACGTGAAGTTCATGACGGGCTACGGCGTGGAGCCGGTGGTGGCCTCGGAGGTGGCCCTCCAGGCAGCGCTCGCCAAGTACTACGGGGCGGGGGCCGCGGCCGCGGCGGCGCCCTCGTCGCTGGACCTGGCCACCCGGGCCCTCGAGGAGATGCCCGACCTGCAGTCTGGCGACGTCGAGGTGCTCGAAGACCTCGAGGAGCTCGACCTGGCCACCCTCGAGCGGCAGAGCGGCGAAGCCCCGGTCATCCGGCTCGTCAACCTCGTGCTGATGTCAGCCATCCAGAAGGGGGCCAGCGACATCCACCTCGAGCCGTACGAGCGCGAGTTCCGCGTCCGCTTCCGCATCGACGGCATCCTTTACAACGTCATGGTGCCGCCCATGAAGTTTCGCGATGCCATCGTGTCGCGGATCAAGATCATGGCCAAGCTCGACATCGCCGAGAAGCGGCTGCCCCAGGATGGGCGCATCAAGCTGCGGTTCAACGACGAGGGCCGCTCGAAGGAGATCGACTTCCGCGTGTCGTCGCTGCCGACGCTCTTTGGCGAGAAGATCGTGCTCCGCCTGCTCGACCGCGAGAAGCTCATGCTCGACATGACGAAGCTGGGCTTCGAGGCCGAGGCGCTCACCAAGTTCGAGGCGGCCATCGCCAGG
The DNA here is from genome assembly GCA_017860085.1 of Acidobacteriota bacterium. GTDB lineage: Bacteria > Acidobacteriota > Vicinamibacteria > Vicinamibacterales > JAFNAJ01 > JAFNAJ01. Next base: position 10,608 of record JAFNAJ010000037.1, read on the forward strand.
CCGTGGGGCATGGTGCTCGTGACCGGGCCGACGGGCAGCGGCAAGACCAACACGCTCTACTCGGCGATCTCGCGCCTGAACACGGCCGAGACCAACATCATCACGGCCGAGGACCCGGTGGAGTTCAACCTCGTCGGCGTCAACCAGGTGCAGGTCCGCGACGCCATCGGCCTCAACTTCGCGGCCGCCCTCCGGTCGTTCCTGCGCCAGGATCCCAACATCATCCTGGTCGGCGAGATCCGCGACTTCGAGACGGCCGAGATCGCCGTCAAGGCGGCGCTCACCGGCCACCTCGTGTTGTCGACGCTTCACACGAACGACGCGCCGAGCACGATCAACCGGCTCATGAACATGGGCATCGAGCCGTTCCTCGTGGCGAGCTCGGTGAACCTCATCTGCGCCCAGCGGCTGGTCCGGCGCGTGTGCCAGCACTGTCGCACCCCGCAGCCGCTGCCACCCCAGGCCTTGATCGAGATCGGCTTCCGGCCCGACCAGGCGGCGACGGTCACGCCTTACCGGGGCGAAGGCTGCGAGAAATGCAACAACACGGGTTACAGGGGCCGCATCGGCCTGTACGAGGTGATGGAGGTCTCGGATGAGATCCGCGAGCTGATCCTCGTCGGCGCCTCGGCCCTCGAACTTCGGCGCAAGGCGCTCGACGAGGGCATGATCAGCCTGCGTGCCAGTGGCCTGCAGAAGATCGCCGATGGGCTGACGACGGTCGAGGAAGTCGTACGCGAGACGGTTCGCTGACCCGCCCAGCCCTCACGACCGCCTCCGGACCGGTAACGCCGGTCACGATCCTGACACCCCGCCGCTCACGAACCCCGCCCACCATGCCGATTCCCTATCGGGATCCCGCTTGCGCGGGATTGGTGTGAACCTTGCACGGACGGTGAAAGGATCCCTATGTCGATTCCGCCGCTCCCCGACCTGCTCAAGAAGACCGTCGAGCTGGACGGGTCAGACCTCCACATCACGACGAACACGCCGCCGCAGGTCAGGGTTCACGGCAAGCTGCAGCGCCTCGACCTGCCGGCGCTGAACGCGGCCGAGACCAAGCACCTGGCCTACAGCGTCCTGACCGACGCGCAGAAGAAGCGCTTCGAGGAGACGCTCGAGCTCGACTTCTCGTTCGGCGTGCGGGGAACCGGCCGGTTCCGCTGCAACGTGTTCAACCAGCGGGGCGCGGTGGCGGCGGTCTACCGCCTCATTCCCGAGCGCATCCGCGGCTTCCAGGAGTTGTCGCTGCCGCCCGTGATTACCAAGCTCGCCGAGCGCCCGCGCGGGCTCGTGCTGGTCACCGGGCCCACGGGCAGCGGCAAGTCGACGACCCTCGCGGCGATGATCGACAAGATCAACGGCGAGCGGAACGACCACATCCTGACCATCGAGGACCCGATCGAGTACATCCACCAGCACAAGAACTGCCTGGTGAACCAGCGCGAGGTGCACAGCGACACCATCGGGTTCGCGCCCGCCCTGCGCGCGGCCCTCCGCGAAGATCCCGACGTCGTGCTGATCGGCGAGATGCGCGACCTCGAAACGATCGAATCGGCGCTGCGCATCGCCGAGACCGGTCACCTGACCTTCGCGACGCTGCACACCAACTCGGCGTCGCAGACCATCAACCGCATCATCGACGTGTTCCCGGCGCACCAGCAGGGCCAGATGGTGCCGACCCCGGCCATCCGCAACCTCATCCGCGAGGACAAGGTGCACCAGATCTACTCGGCGATGCAGGCCGGCCAGGAGAAGCTCGGCATGCAGACGATGAACCAGCACCTGGCGACGCTCTACCTGTCCGGCCAGATCACGCTGGAAACCGCCATCAACGCCTCGTCGCATAAGGACGAGTTGTCGGAAATGATCAGCCGCGGCAGCGGCGTCGTGGCAGGCGCGGGCCTCGGACGCGCCGTCGCCATGCCGCAGCGCCGGTAGGGACGAAAGGGACGCACGATGCCGACCTTCGCATTCTCGGGACGGACCCGCACGGGCGAGGTGATCACCGGCGAACGCATGGCCGACTCGATCGACGCAGCCATGGCGCTGCTCAGGCGCGATCAGATCCGCGTCACGAAGATCGACAAGGTGAAGGCCAAGCAGAAAGAGAAGGAAGGTCTGCTGGCCTTCAAGAAGGGCGTGCCATCGAAAAGCCTGGCCGTGTTCACGCGGCAGTTCTCGGTGATGATCGACGCCGGCCTGCCGCTCGTGCAGTGCCTCGACATTCTCGGCAGGCAGGAGCCCCACAAGATGTTCGCCGGGACGATCCTCAAGGTGCGCGAGGACGTCGAAGCCGGCGCGTCCCTGGCCGACGCGATGCGGAAGTACCCGCGAGCGTTTGATGACCTCTACACCAACATGGTGGCGGCGGGCGAAGCGGGCGGCATTCTCGACAACATCCTCAAGCGCCTCGCGACCTACATCGAGAAGAACGTCAAACTGAAGTCGCAGGTGAAGTCGGCCATGATCTATCCGGTGGCCGTCCTGGTGATCGCGGCCCTGGTCGTCGCGGTCATCCTCTGGAAGGTCATCCCGACGTTCGCCGCCTTGTTCGCAGGCCTCGGTGCCGAGCTGCCGATGCCCACGCGCGTCGTCATCTGGATCAGCAACCAGTTCATCTTCATCATGCCGATGCTTGGTGTCGGCATCGTCGTGGGCGGGTTTGCCCTGCGGCAGTACTACAAGACGTATCGCGGCCGACGAGTCATGGACGGCAGCCTGCTGCGCCTGCCGATCCTCGGGCTCATCCTCCGCAAGATCGCGGTGGCCCGCTTCTGCCGCACGCTCTCCACGTTGCTCGCTTCGGGCGTGCCCATCCTCGACGGTCTGGAGATCACGGCCAAGACGTCGGGCAACGCCATTGTCGAAGACGCGATCATGACCACGCGCAGCAGCATCGAGCGGGGCGAGACCGTGTCGGGGCCGCTGCAGGCGACCAAGGTGTTCCCGCCGATGGTGACGCAGATGATCGGTGTCGGCGAGGCGACGGGCGCGCTCGACATGATGCTCTCGAAGATCGCCGACTTCTACGAGGAAGAGGTCGACACGGCGGTGGCCGGTCTGCTCACGCTGCTCGAGCCCGTGATGATCTCGATCCTGGGCGTGATCGTCGGCGGCATCGTCATCTCGATGTACCTGCCGATCTTCTCGCTCATCGAGAAGCTCTCCTGACGATGCGCGATGGGGCGGAGACCAACGGCGGCCTGCGTCGCAAGGTGACGTGGCTGATCGGCCTCAGGGCGGTGGCAGTCACCGCCCTGCTCGGGGCCGCCGTGCTTCTTCCCGGGAACGAGGGCGCCCGACCACGGCCGTCCGACGCGATCCTTGCCCTCGGCGCACTGACCTACCTGCTCACGGCGCTGTACGCGGCGACGTTGCGCTACGTCGAGCGTTGGCGCTGGCTCGTCGACGTCCAGGTCGCCTTGGATGCCGCCCTCGTCGCGGCCATTGTGCTCGTGACCGGTGGTGTGTCGAGCTATGCCGCATCGCTCTTCGCCATCCCGGTGATGACCGCGAGCGTTCTGCAGCAGCGGCGAGGAGGGGTGCTCGTTGCCGGCTTGAGCATCGTGTTGTACGGGGGGATCGTCGCCGCGCAATACGCAAATGCCCTGGGTGGGCTCGCCGGGGTTGCGTCACCCGGATCTGAGGTGTTGCCGCCGTCACGGGACGCGCTCTTCTCGGTGGCCCTGAACGGCGTCGGGTTCTTGGCCGTGGCCGTGCTCGCGGGGTACCTGGCCGAGAACCTCGAGCGCGTCGGGCGTCGACTCGAAGAGGCGTCCACGGAGATCGCCGACCTCCAGGCCTTCAGCCGGCACGTCATCGACAGCCTCACCGGCGGGCTGGCCACGACGGATCGAAGCGGGCGGGTTCTCACGTTCAACCGGGCCGCCACGGCGATCACCGGGGTCTCCGCCCCTGATGCGCAAGGCAAGGCCGTGTGGCGGGTCCTGCAACTGCCGCTGGCGTACCGGGCGAATCTCGATGCGATGGTCGACAGCGGCCGCGCACGCCGCGTGGAAGTGCCCTACGTGACGCCCACCGGCCGACGTCTCGACCTCGGTCTGACCGTCTCGCCGCTGGAGACCGCCGGAGAGCGCGCCGGGTTCATCTTCACGTTCCAGGACCTCACCGACGAGAAGCGGCGCTTCCGCGAGGACGAAGTGCAGAAGAAGCTGGCGGCCATCGGCGAGATGGCGGCCGGCATCGCGCACGAGATCAGGAACCCCCTCGCGTCGATCACCGGGTCCATCCAGGTGCTGCAGCAGGAGGCCCAGCTGAACGACGAGCAGGCGAGACTGCTGGGGATCGTGCTGCGCGAGTCGCGTCGGCTCGACGACACCATCCGCAACTTCCTGGCCTACGCGAGGCCTCGGCCCCCGACGCTCACGCGTGTCGACCTGCGCACCGTGCTCGGGGAGACAGCAGTCCTCCTGCGGAACAGCCCCGAGTTCACCGATCGGCACCGCGTGAC
>JAFNAJ010000368.1 GCA_017860085.1 Acidobacteriota bacterium
CCGTTTGCGCACGGCTGTGCCCGCCTCTGGTCGTGGCTGATCCTGGCGACGACAGGCGTGGACGTGACGGTCAAAGGGCTCGAGCGGGTGCCGCCCGGGCAGACCTACGTGTTCCTCTCCAACCACCAGAGCATCTACGACATCCCCGTGCTCTTCTGGCACCTGCCGTTCGACCTGCGGATCATCGCCAAGGAATCACTCGGGCGGTTCCCCTTCATCGGTTGGCATCTCGCGCGAACCGGCCACGTGCTCGTCGACCGTGCCAATCCAGGCGCGAGCGCGTTCAAGCAGGTCAACGAGCTGATGGAGCGGAAGCGTTCGCTCATCGTGTTTCCGGAAGGCACCCGAAGCCCGGACGGGCGCCTGGGCGTGTTCCGGGCGGGCATCTTCCGCCTGGCGATCGACTCGGGCCTGCCGGTGGTGCCCGTTGCCCTCCGTGGCTCGCGCCACGTGATGCGAAAGGGTCATCTCACGACGAGCCCGGGTCGCGTGTTGCTCGAGGTCTTTGCGCCCATCTCCACCGAGGGACTGACCCGCGACGATGCCAAGGCGCTGGCCGATCGGGTGCGTGGAATCGTCGCGGCCGCGGTCGCGGGCGACGAGGACGCGAGCCCGACCCGCACAGGGGCCTGAGTGGCGTCGCGCTCGCACCGGACAGACTGATGGACCTCACACTCGCGCCAGAACTCGGCGACGTCTTAGCCGTCGGAGTGCTGCGGGTGGATGGCACGAGGGTCGTCGCGCACGAGGCATCCCTCGATGCCCCCTTGGCGGAGGCCGAACGCCGGCTGCGTGACGCGCCGGATCGGAGCGAGACGGTTACGGCGGTCCGGCAGCTCTATCGCGCCGTCGGCCTCGACCCTACGAAGACGCGGCCCTCGTCGGAAGCCCTCTTGCGGCGGATCCGCAAAGGCGAGGGCCTGCCCCGCATCAACGGCGTCGTCGACGTCGGCAACTGGTGCTCGGCGGAGACCCAGCTGCCCTTCGGCCTGTACGACGTCGACCGAATCGAGGGACCCATCGACGTGCGGGTGGGACGAGCGGGGGAGGAGTACGCGGGCATCGGGAAGGACGTCGTGCACGTGGCCGGTCGCATCACGCTGGCCGACCGCGTCGGTCCCTTCGGGAACCCGACGTCCGACTCCGCGCGGACGAGAGTGTCGGAGACGACCGCGCGTGTCCTCGTCGTGGTGTACGCCCCGCGCCCTGGCGGAGTTGCCGCGGTCGCGCGCGCGCTGACCTTGACCGCCACTCGACTCGAGCAGTTCACGGGCGGGACCGAGGCCGGCCGCCAGGTTATCTGAACCGGCGAAGTCGATTATCCTGAGGCGTCATGCGAGTCGTGGCCATCATCGCCGCCGGCGGACGCGGCGAACGGCTGGGCGCGGGGTTACCCAAGCAGCTGCTCGAGGTCGGCGGCCGCACGATTCTCGAGCGCAGCATCGACGCCTTCGCTTCGTGCGACCTGGTCGACGAGACGATCGTGGTGTTGCCGCCCTCGCTGGCGGCCGCGTCCCCGCCGGGCGTCGACGTGACGCGGCAGGCGGTCAGGGTCGTGGCCGGTGGCGCGCGCCGACAAGACTCCGTGGCGGCCGGCTTCGACGCGGTGCCTCCTGGCGTCGACGTGGTGCTCGTGCACGACGCTGCGCGCCCCTTCGTGTCGCGCGAGGTCATCGAGCGCACAATCGCCGCGGCCGCCGAGCACGGTGCCGCGATTGCCGCCGTGCCGTCGCGCGACACGGTGAAGCAGGCACAGTTCGATGAGGGGCGCCCTGTGGTGAGCGCCACGCTGCCCCGCGAAGAGATCTACCTGGCCCAGACGCCGCAGGGGTTCCGGTGGGCCGTGCTCGCCGACGCGGTCGCGCTCGGGCGGCGTGGCGTCGACGCGACCGACGAAGCGATGCTCGCCGAACTGGCGGGGCATCCCGTGTGCCTCGTCGAGGGAGACGTCCGCAACATGAAGGTGACCACGCCCGGAGACCTCCCCATTGCTGAAGCGCTGGCCGCGCGGGCCGGCGCCTCGGCGGCACCAGGCTGGCGTGTCGGGACGGGCTACGACCTCCATCGCTTCGTCGAGGGGCGCCCACTGGTGCTCGGAGGCGTCCGAGTGCCGCACGATCGTGGACTCGCCGGGCATTCGGATGCTGACGCCGTGAGCCACGCGGTGACCGATGCCATCCTCGGCGCGGCAGGCCTGGGTGACATTGGCCGGCTCTTTCCCGACACGGATCCCGCGTGGAAGGACGCCGACAGCCTGGGGCTCCTCGCCGACGCCGTCCGGCGGGTGCACGCCGCCGGGTTCGAGATCGTCAACGTCGACATCGTGGTGATTGCCGAGCAGCCGAAGATTGGTCCGCACGCCGACGCCATTCGGGCTTCGCTCGCCGGCGTGCTGGGCGTGCCCTCGTCGGCCGTCAGCGTGAAGGGCAAGACCAACGAGGGCGTCGACACCATCGGGCGTGGCGGGGCACTGGCCGTGCACGCCGTCGCGCTGCTGGCGAGGCGCTGAGACCGTGCGCCTGAGATTCGCCCCGAGTCCGACGGGCCAGCTGCACGTGGGCAACGCGCGCACGGCGCTGTTCAACTGGATGCTCGCGCGGCGCCACGGTGGCGTGTTCATCCTGAGGATCGAGGACACCGACGCCGAGCGGTCGACGCCCGAATCCGAGGCCGCGATCGTCGACGACCTCCGCTGGCTGGGGCTCACGTGGGACGAGGGCCCCGATGTCGGTGGGCCTGTCGGCCCGTACCGCCAGTCTGAATGCCTCGAGCGCTACCGGCACCACGCCGAGGCCCTCATCGCGCGTGGCGACGCGTACCCGTGCTTCTGCCCTCCCGAGCAGATCGAGGCCGAGCGTGAAGCCGCGCGGGCGTCAGGTGGCCAGCCGAGATACTCGGGGCGGTGCCGGTCGTTGACGCCGAGCGAGGCATCCAGGCGGGTCGCCGCGGGCGAGCCCACGGCGATTCGCTTCAAGGTGCCTGGTGATCGCACCGTGACGTTCTCCGACGTGGTGCGCGGCGAGGTCACGTTCGACATGGGGCAGTTCGGCGACCCGGTGATCCTGCGCTCTGACGGGCGGCCCGCCTACAACTTTGCGGTCGTCGTCGACGACGGGGTGATGGGCATCACGCACGTGATCAGGGGCGAAGACCACGTGTCGAACACGCCGCGCCAGCTGCTGTTGTACGAGGCGCTGGGCTTTGCGCCACCGGTGTTTGCCCACCTGTCGCTCGTGCTCGGCCCCGACCATGCGCCGCTGTCGAAGCGACACGGGGCCACGTCGGTCGCCGAGTTCCGGGCACGTGGTTACCTGCCCGAGGCGCTCGTGAACTATCTGGCCCTCATCGGGTGGTCGCCTGGGCATGACGAGGAGCTGCTGCCGATCGACGAGCTGATTTCCCGGTTCTCGTTGGAGGACGTCGGGAAGCGCGCGGGCGTGTTCGATCCCGAGAAGCTCGACTGGGTCAACCGCCACTACCTCAAGCAGGCGACGATCGCGCGCATCGCGGGCCTGGCGGCGCCGTTCTTCGTGCGCGCTGGCCACGCGGGCGTGTTGACCGAGGAGGGGGAGGGCTATCTCGAGGCGCTGGTTCCGCTGGCGCAGGCCTCG
>JAFNAJ010000369.1 GCA_017860085.1 Acidobacteriota bacterium
TCGTATTGGCAGGTAGTCCTCGCGCCCGGGGTGTGGCGGCCCGCCACCCCGGCAGCCTGACCGATGATGCGCCCGACGTCGTTCGTCTTCGTCGCCCTCGGCCTGCTCGGCGCTGCCGTGAACCCGGCATCGCCGCAGACCCAGACCGAGACCCTGCAGATTCCCCGCGTGGCGGAGCCTCCGGTCCTGGCGCGCTACGTGGACGGGACCACCGCGCCTCCCGGCATCAAGGTCGGCGGGTTCCGCCAGCGGGAACCGGGCGATGGAGTCCCCGCGTCGCAGGAGACGACCGCCTACCTGTCGTACGACGCCGAGCACTTGTACGTCGTGTTCGTCTGCCAGGACGATCCCGCCAAGGTGCGTGCGAACCTGACGCGGCGCGAGGCCATCGCGGGCGACGACTGGGTGGGCCTGGTGCTCGACACCTACCACGACGGGCGTCGCGCCTACCTGTTCATGGCCAACCCGCTCGGCATCCAGATGGACGGCGTCGCGACCGAGGGTCAGGACGACGACTACAGCTACGACGCGCTGTGGCAGTCCGAAGGGCGTCTGACCGACACCGGCTACATGGTGCTGATGGCCGTTCCCTTCAAGAGCCTGCGCTTCAGCAACCAGTCGGTGCAGACCTGGGGCATCGCGGTGGCGCGCACGATTACTCGCGCCAACGAGACCGCGTTCTGGCCCTACGTCACCCGGCGCATTTCCAGCGTCGGCCAGCAACTCGCCACGCTCGAAGGCGTCTCGGGGGTTTCGCCCGGACGCAACCTGCAGGCGATCCCCTACGGGACCTTCGCCGCGGCGAGGTTCCTCGACGACGAGGGTGTGACGACGACCGACAACGTGGGGCGTGCAGGTCTCGATGCCAAGGCGGTGTTCAAGGACACCGTCACCGTCGACCTCACGGTGAACCCCGACTTCAGCCAGGTGGAGTCCGATGAGCCGCAGGTCACCGTCAACCAGCGCTTCGAAGTGTTCTTCCCCGAGAAACGGCCGTTCTTCATCGAGAACGCCAGCTACTTCGAGACGCCTCAGAGCCTGTTCTTCTCGAGACGGGTTGCCGATCCGGGGGTCGGCGCCCGCGTCACCGCGAAGAGCCACGGTTGGGCCATCGGCAGCCTGCTGGTCAACGACGATCAGCCGGGCGAGGCGGTGGCGGAAGACGACCCGAGGTTCGACACGTGGACGGGCATTGGCGTGCTGAGGGTCCAGCGCGAATTCACCCGGCAATCGTACGCGGGGGGCATCTTCACCGACCGCGAGTTCGGCGACACGGTCAACCGTGTCTACGGGGTGGATGGCCGGTGGAGGATCGACGACAACTGGTCGGTGACGGGCCAGTGGGTCGGGAGCTACACGCGTGACGTCGCGAAGCAGGACGCGACCGGGGAATCCGCCTACGCCGGTGTGTCACGAGAAGGGCGCGCCTTCGACTACGAGGGCAGTTTCCTGTCGCGCAGCCCGGATTTCGAGGCTGATCTCGGCTACATCCCGCGCGTCGATCTCCTCGAGACCGAGCACGAGGCACGCTACATGTGGTTTCCTTCCGGACGCGCCTTGCTCAGCTTCGGCCCAGAACTCGAGTCCAGCGTGCTGTGGGACTACGACGGCAACCTCGAGGAGTGGACGGTCGAGCCCGCGTTCGATTTCGAGTTTCCTGGACAGACCGAAATCGGCATCCGCCACTGGCAGACGTTCGAGCACTACGCGGGCATCGATTTCCGGCACCACAGGTCGGCGGTGTACGGAGAGACCCAGTGGCTCTCCTGGTTCACGATCAACGCCTTTGCACAGTGGGGCACGGGGATCAACTACTACCCGGCCGAGGGCCTCGCGCCGTTCCTCGCCAACCGCCAGAGCCTCGAGTCCGGCGTGACGTTCCGTCCGACCTCGCAGCTGCGTCTCGATGGCACCTACCTGTTCACGCGGTTGTCCACCCGCGAGGATGGCGGGCGGCCCCCGGGCACGTCCAGCGGCGACATCTTCAACAACCACATCGCCCGCGCACGGGCAAACTACCAGTTCACCCGCGAGCTGTCGGCCCGCGTCATCGTCGACTACGAGGCCGTGCTGCCCAACGAGTCGCTGGTGTCGCTGGAGCGAGAGAAACGACTCGGCTTCGACCTGCTCTTCACCTACCTCGTCAACCCGTGGACGGCCATCTACGTGGGCTACACCGACCACTACGAGAACTGGCTCGTTGGGGGACCTGCCGACCGGCCCGTCGTGCGAGGCGGCGCTCCGACGACCGCGGTGGGACGGCAGGTGTTCGTCAAGGCCAGCTACCTCCTCCGACGCTGATTCCTCGACGCGCTGCCGCACCGGACCGCTGCCAGGCAACCGGTTTGCATGTCTGCGGATGGGACTGTATTCTTACCCGACCTCAGGGGGCTGTGCCCCGGATCACGGGGACCGGGCCAGCCCAGACGGTGTCATTTGATGAAGACGTTCAGAGCCAGACTGCTGCCGGCTGTCGCGATCGTCCTCGCGGGAGTGTGGCCGGTCTCAGCCCAACAGGAACAGTCCACGGCTGCGGCGGCCGACGAGCACGTGCTCGTCGGTGCCGGCGACATTGCCAAGTGCGAGATTCTCGGCGGCGCCATCGCAACGGGCCGCCTTCTCGACCGGATTCCCGGCACCGTCTTCACGGTGGGCGACCACGCCTACGATGATGGGACGGAGGAGCAGTTCGCCAAGTGCTACACCCCCGCCTGGGGGCGACACAAGGCGCGGACGCGACCTTCGCCGGGCAACCACGACTATCACACCGGCAACGGCAAGCCGTACTACGACTACTTCGGCGAGAACGCCGGGCCGCCCGGGCTCGGCTACTACAGCTACGACCTGGGCGAGTGGCACATCATCGCGCTCAACAGCGTCATCGCCATCGACGCCAAGTCGCCCCAGGGACGCTGGCTGGCCGAGGACCTCAAGGCCAACGCGCGCGACTGCATCATTGCGTACTGGCACGCACCGCTCTTCAGCTCAGGGCCGCACGGCGGCGATCGCAAGTTGCTCGACGTCTGGGAGATGCTCTATGAGGCCGGCGTCGACATCGTGCTCAACGGGCACGATCACACGTACGAGCGCTTCGCGCCCCAGGATCCGGGCGGCAAGGCCGACCCGGAACGCGGCATCCGGCAGTTCGTGGTGGGAACCGGCGGCGGTGGCGTGTACAAGTTCAAGAAGCTGGTCGCCAACAGCGAGCTTCGCACCAACAGCACCTACGGGGTGCTGAAGCTCACGCTGGGTCCCGGTCGGTATGCGTGGGAATTCGTTTCTCTCGCCAGCCAGCCATTCACGGACACTGGAACGGGGACGTGCAGCCCAAAGCCCTGAACCCGAACCCGATCGGCTCCGACGAGTAGCGCGGACCCTCAGGTCCGCCGGGCGCCGAGCCCCGAGTGCCCCGACTATACTCGGCGGAGGAGGACCGACAGCGACATGGCAACCCCTGGCGGCGGATGGCGGTTCATCGTCGCCGTTGCGAGTCTTGGCGCGGGAGCCTGGCTGGGCATGCACGTGTCTGGCCAGGCCCAGCTGCAGATTCAGTGGGTGTGGTCCGGTGGGGTGACGTCGCGCTCGGCGATCGTGAAAGCCA
>JAFNAJ010000370.1 GCA_017860085.1 Acidobacteriota bacterium
GAACCCGTGCTCGGCAATCTCGGCGGCGACGTACTTGTCGCCGACGGGGGTCCGCCGCAGCGCGATACCCGATGCGCGCAACGCCAGCTCCAGGCCGATGTTGCTCATCACCGTCGCCACCACGGTGTCGCCGCGCAGCTGGCCTTGCGCCTTGAGGCGGCGCGCGCACATGAGCATGACCGCGTCGCCGTCGATCACGCGGCCCTCGTGGGTCACGAGGATGGCGCGGTCGCCGTCGCCATCGAAGGCCACGCCGAGACGGTGTCCGCCGTCCTTGACGAAACGTGCCAACAGCTGCGGGTGCGTCGAGCCGCAGCCGAGGTTGATGTTGCGTCCGTCCGGCTCACAGGCCAGGGTGTCGACCTCGAACCCGAGCTCGCGGAACAGCCGTGGCGCCACGGCGGTGGTCGCGCCGTTCGCGCAGTCGAGCGCGATGCGCATGCCGCGCACGTTGGCCAGTGCCGGGATGGCGGCACGGGCGTGGGCGACGTAGGCCGATGTGAAGTCGCGCTGTTCGACGCTCAGCCGGCCGGCGGCATCCACGCTCCACGACTCGTCGGCAACGAGGCTCTCCACGTGTCGCTCGAGGTCCTCGTCGTACTTCTCCCCTCCGCCTGAGAAGACCTTGATGCCGTTGTCCTCGAAGGGGTTGTGCGACGCCGAGATCACCAACCCGGCATCGAAGTCCATTTCACGGGTCAAGTAGGCCACGGCAGGTGTGGGCACGACGCCTGCGCTCGTCACCTGGGCGCCGGCCCAGCGGGCGCCGCGGGCCAGCTCCTGCTCGATCCACGAGCCCGACTCGCGCGTGTCCCGGCCCACCAGGATGCGAGCCGTGCGCGTGCCGTGCGGGATGGCCATCACCACACCAGCGCCAAGGCGGGCAATCGTGGCTGGGTCGAGTGGCGGCTCACCCGCCGTGCCCCGTACCCCGTCGGTGCCAAACAAGCGAGGCGGGCTCACCGGACGCGCACCTCGACGCTCGATGGGACGATACCCACCACATCGAAACGTGGTGATCCGCCCGCTTTGACTTCGCGCCTGTGCGTTCCCCGCCCGAGACCGGCCATGTCGACGACCACCAGGACATCGCCGGCCCTGAGCGCGGCGAGGCCCTCCGGTTCGCCCCGCAGAACGACGCCGACATTCGGCGGGCGCGCGTTGGCGCGAAGGCCGGGCTTGAGGTTCTCGAACTGCACGGGCACCGCCTCGAGCGTGCGCTCCACCGGCGCGGGGACGACTTGCACGGTGACACGGGCGGTGACCGGCTGGCTGAGGCGCAGCTCGCTGTCGGTCACACCGACCGTGACGCGGTCGCCGATCATTCCGGTGGCGTTCTCGACCGACACAGGTTCGGTGGTCGCCTCCGTGAGATCGTTGAGGCGGCTCACCGGTCCGACGACATCCACGTCGGCGGGATCGACCGTGATGGCTCCGGCCACGTAGCCCGGCCTCGGGCGTCCGATGAGCATCGGCACGACTTTCACCGTCTTCTTGCCCGCGCTTTCGAACAGGAGCGAGATGGTGGCGGGCGACACCTCGACCACGTCAACCCCATATGGGGCGCGGACCTGGCTTGTGACCAGGTGGAACAGGCGGGAGCCCGGGCGTGCTGCCTGCAGATCGACCACGGCCACGACGGAGCCCAGAGCCAGGCTGCCGAGCTGGCTCGACGCCCCCCGCAACCGGACGGTGGCGGTGGAGGGCGTTTCCCCGACGATCTCCAGGCTGGCCGGCATGTTCTGGAATTCCAGCGGGACCTGGAGGCTGCGCTCCACCTGGCTGTCGCGCGACACGGTCAACCAGAGCAGGGTGGCGAACAGCAGGGAGAGCGCCTTCATGCCGGGGTTGCGGAACGGGTTATACGCCATCAGCCCTGCTCCTTCCCCCGCTGGCGGCGTCGCTGGTCGGCGCGTCCCTCTTTCATCAGGTTCTTCAGCCGTACGCGAAGGCGATCGGCCGACAGCCCGCGCTCGATCCCGCCGTCCACCGCGAGCGAGATCTTCCCCGACTCCTCGGACACGATCACGGCCACGGCATCGGTCTCTTCCGTCAGGCCGATGGCCGCGCGGTGGCGCGTGCCGAGCTCGCGGCTCAACTGCGGATTGACCGTCAGCGGCAGGAAGCAGGAGGCCGCGGCCACCCGGTTCTCCAACAGGATCACCGCTCCGTCGTGCATCGGCGAGGTCGTCTGGAAGACGCTGACGATGAGGTCGTGAGTGACGGCTGCGTCGAGCGGAATACCGCTCTCGATGTAGTTGCGGAGGCCGATCGCGCGCTCGAACACGATGATGGCGCCCGTTCGCTTGTCGGCCAGCAGGGTCGCGGCGACCACGGCCTCCTCGATCGTGTCGTCGCCGGTCTCGCTCCGCGAGAACCGCCGGAACAGCTGGGCTCGGCCGAGGTGTGCCAGCGCGCGCCGGATGTCGGACTGGAACACGACGATGGCCGCGAAGACGAAGTACCCGACGAAGTTCCGCACCAGCCAGTTGAGCGTGTAGAGCGGCGCCTGCTGCGACAGGAGGTAGAGCGCCAGGATGATCGACGATCCCAGCAGCACCTGGACGGCGCGCGTGCCGCGGATCAACTTCAGCCCCTCGTAGAAGAGGATCGCCACCGCGAGGATGTCGACGACGTCCCACGGCGTGAGGGACACCCGTCCGAGCAGATGCTGCAAGCCGTCCATGCGTCGTGGGTGATACGAGGAGGCGCGGGCCGCTACCGGGCCTGGCGCTCGCGTTCGGCCCTAATCATATCCGCCAAGCGGGCCACCTGCACCATCTCGGGGATGCGGTGGACGCGGACGATGTGGGCCCCGAGCAGGATGGCCGCCGTGACGGCGCCCGCGGTCGCCCAGTCGCGGTCGGTTGGGGCGATGTCGGCCCCGACCGCCATCTGGAGGAACGATTTCCTCGAGGGGCCGACCAGCAGCGGACGGTCGAGTGCGCGGAGCGCCGCGTGATCGAGGGCGGCCAGCGTCTCGAGACTGTGGTCGGCGCGCTTGGCAAAGCCCAAGCCGGGGTCGAGGATGATCGCCTCGCGCGCCACCCCGGCCTCGTGAGCGCGTGCCACGGCTTCTCCGAGCTCGGCGGCCACCTCACGCGCCACGTCGCGGTAGACGGCCTCGCGGTACATGTCCGCCGGCCGGCCCCGCATGTGCATCAGCACGAGGCCCGCCCGGCGTTCTGCGACGAGGGGCCCGAGGGCCGGGTCGTACTGAAGGCCGCTCACGTCGTTGACGATCAACGCCCCGGCATCGAGGGCTGCCGCGGCCGTTTGGGCCTTGTACGTGTCGATGGAGACCGGCAGGTAGGACTGGCGGACAAAGGCCTCGATGACCGGGACGACGCGGTCGATCTCGTCATCGGCCGGCACCGGGTCGGCCCCTGGCCGCGTCGATTCGCCTCCGATGTCGATGATGTCGACGCCAGCCTCGGCCATGGCCAGGGCGGTGTCGACGGCACGTGCGGGCTCATCGAGGCGTCCTCCGTCCGAGAAGGAGTCGGGCGTCACGTTCAGGACGCCCATGACGAGCGTCCGCTCGCCGAGGGCGAGCGCCCGGTCGCCTGGAAGCGGCACGGTGTAGCGGCGCC
>JAFNAJ010000371.1 GCA_017860085.1 Acidobacteriota bacterium
TCACGTGGGTCGACGTCGGGGGCGTTCGCGGGACGATCGTGGCGACCCCGACGGGGCTGAGCACGACGTGGTCGGATGCCACGGGCCAGCACTCGGCCATCGGAATGATCGTCGAGCGCGACGGCAGCGGCCGGCCGACGAAGATCGCGTGGAGCAACGGCGTCGTCATGCAGCGGGCCACCCAGGCTCCGCCCCTGGCGACCGTGGCTCCACAAGCCGCACCCGCCCAGCCACCGTTCGATCTTGCCGGCACGTGGAGCAGCAACGTCGGCGTCACCTACACGATCACGCAGGTCGGCACGCAAATCGTCTGGACCGATATCGGCGGGGTGCGCGGCACCATCACGGGCACGGCGGCTGGCCTGAGCACCACCTGGACCGACGCCACCGGCCCGCACACCGCCACCAGCCTCTCTGTCGAGAAGGACGCGGCGGGCCGGCCCGTCCGGATCGCCTGGAGCAACGGCGTCGTCATGCAGCGGGCCGCGCAGGCGGCGCCCCAGATCGTGCAGAAGACCCCGGCGCCGTTCGTGGTGCCGACCGCACCGGCTGTCCCTCCGGCGACGCCGACAGGCCCGGCGCCCATCGCGGTGCAGGCCGGACCGGTGGCGTTCCTGGATTTCGCCGGCACCTGGAGCAGCAACATCGGGCTGACCTACACCATCACCCAGGTTGGGACGGAGGTCGTGTGGGTCGATGGCGTCGGAGGGCGTGGGACGATTACGCCGACGGCGACCGGCCTCAGCACGACGTGGACCGACGCGACCGGCCCGCACACCGCCACGAGCCTTGCGTTCGAGAAGGACGCGGCAGGGCGCCCCGTCAGGATCGCCTGGAGCAACGGCGTGGTCATCCAGCGCGCCGCGCAGGCCGCACCGTCCCAGGCGCCCACACCAACCGCACAGCTCGGCGCGCTGCCTCACATCGGGAGGGTCGCGACGGTCGTCGCCCCTGGCGCGGTGCCGGGCACCTGGCTGGTCAACACGGAGCTTGGCGGCGCGAGCTACAACGAATTCGCGCTGCCCGACACCGACCCCATCCCCCAGGCGTGCGAGGCCGCGTGCCGCTTCGATCTGCGGTGCCAGGCCTGGACGTACGTGCTGCCCGGCGTGCAGGACTCGAGAGCCCACTGCCGGCTCAAGGCCGCCATGGCACCGACCGTGCCCAACGAGTCGTGCATCTCGGGCATGCTGGAGCGGAATCGCGCAGCAGCCGTCAGCAAGGAGCTGTCCGTTCCCTCGGTCCTGCCGACTCCGATGGAACTGCGGCAACGCCTTGTGCAGTTCGACCAGACGTGGCACGCCGCGGTGGACACCCAGTTGTCCAACGGACCGACGAGAGTGCAGCAGGCGCAGGTCATGCTGCTGCAGGCACAGGCGGCCCGCGCGCAGGCCGCCACGATAAAGGCCCCCGGTGCCGGCGTGCCGCCGCAGATTGCAGGCATGACCGTCCTCCTGCAGATCGATCGCGTGGTTCCGCTCGTCACCGATCCGGGCCTGCGACAGATGCCGGGCATCGTGGGCAACCTGAACGTGGTGGATGGGCGCTACGTGCTCGTGTATGGGAAGAACTTCGGTACTTGCTCGAAGAACTGCGGCGTGTACCTCGAGTACAAGGAGGCCGCCGGCGAGGTGTTCACGCCGGGATACGCGCCGGCCACGCACGCCGTGGAACTGACGCCGCCGCTGGGCTCGTGGGTGGGCGCGTGGCACGACCAGGTCATCGTCGCGCGCATGCCCGTCCTCCCGGGGCAGTCAGCGGGTGCACAGGCGAAGCTCCTCGTCCACCGGGGGGAATCGCCTCCCGCGGTGACCAGCCAGGCAGTCTCGCTGAAGCTCGCCGGGCCGTCATTGGCCTACATCGACGTGGTGCCCGCTTACAGCGACTTCCGCCTCACGGCGGGCGGAGAGATCTGGGTGCACGGCGCGGGGTTCGGCAACGCGCCGGGACAGATCTGGATCGAGGTCCCGGGGTTGGTCGTGCAGGCGCTGCTTCCCCGCGTCATGACGTGGCGGGACGACCTGATTCGGGCCACGATCGACAAGATCCCGGGCTTATCCGACGTCCGGCCCGCCGTCCTCCACGTCCGCAGCGGCAACCCGCCCAGAGACGCCCTCGTCGCGACGCGCCTCGGTCCGCGGATGCAGCTCACGCAGATCTCCGGCAAGGACTTCCTCGAGTTCACCAAGGCGGACCCGGCCGACAAGGTCGAGGAGCACAGTGGCATCCTGCTGGCGACACACGACCCGGGCTCCAGTTCGTGCATACAGGGCAACCACGGCGAGGACTGGTTCTTCCGGGCCTATCCGCTGCCGCCAGGCGTCGAGATCGCCGCGCTGTACATTCAGCAGATCCGGCCGGACGACACCCAGAAGTCGCTCGAGTACCTCGTATCCGAACTCAAGAGCTGGCTGAACGCGCTCCTCGATGGCCCGC
The DNA here is from genome assembly GCA_017860085.1 of Acidobacteriota bacterium. GTDB lineage: Bacteria > Acidobacteriota > Vicinamibacteria > Vicinamibacterales > JAFNAJ01 > JAFNAJ01. The sequence continues at coordinate 2,437 of JAFNAJ010000371.1, forward strand.
AGGCGGTGCTGAAGAAGTGGGCCGAGTACGCCATCACCGCCATCGTCTCGGCGTTCAACCCGGACATCGGGAGCTACCGGATGAACGTGATCAAGTCGCCGACCCCGGGCAACCCGTCCCTGGGAATCCACTGGGAGAACACGTGTTGGGGGCCCTACGACGAGGTGCCGCTGAAGTACACGACGACGTTCTTCCTGTGGGGCCCCGAGGACATCGTGCCCGGGACGCCGATGAAGAGCATCACGCCTTCGTCGGCTCCGTGAGTGCTGATTGGCTGGCGCCAGGCGCGCCGCAGATTGGGGCAGTGCAGGCGAGTTCGTCTGCACTGCCTCGGGCGGCCGCTCAACGCATCGAACCCCTACCGGTGCACGGTCACGTGGGGCATCATTCCTACGCCGCCGGTCGTCTTAATCTCGTTGAACTGATAAGTGATCTCAGCGTAGTCCAGCGTGAGCTCCTCGATTGGGCCCGATGCCTGGGCCCCGGACTCGGCCGTCGCCGTGTACGACAGGACGACGACCTGCTGCAGGGTCCACACGATGATCTCGGGGTCGACCCCCGGGGTGCCGGCGATGACCGAGATGCGGACGGATGGAAAGCTCGTCCCCTTCGCGGCTGCCTCCATCAGCGCCGGTGATGCGACGTCAACGGGCTTCGAGATCGAGATCGGCCAGAGGTCGGTGCGTTGCATAGCGGGTCCGGCGACTCCGGAGCCTGCAGCGGGTTGCCCACCGAGAGCGACCCGCAGCGATGTCGATCCGAGACGTACGACTCCCGGTGCGGGGAACAACCTGTCGGTGAGACCCGAAATCGAGAGCAGGAGCGTGTACGGCCCTTGGGGTGCTGGCAAAGTCGAGGCGGTGAGCGTGGTCGCCTGCAAGTGGACTCCCTGTACGCCTGGCGTGGGTTGGGGCGCCGGGGCTGGCGGCACCACCTGGTAGGCCGGCTTCGCGATCTGAAACCCGAACGTGTCAGCCCGCTGCATGACGACGCCGTTGCTCCACGCGATCTTCGTCGGCCGGCCGCCGCCGTCGCGCTCGACGACCGTGCCGGTGGCCGAGTGCTGGCCCGTGGCATCCGACCACGTCGTGCTCAGCCCCGTCGGGGTCGCCACGATCGTCCCGCGAACGCCCCCGACGTCGACCCACGTGA
>JAFNAJ010000372.1 GCA_017860085.1 Acidobacteriota bacterium
CTGCTCGACCTCGGGCCGGTGGTGGGCGACAACGTCGCGTTCTTCGGGGAGCGGCTCGGCTGCAAGCTGCTCATCGAGGATCTCTACGCCGACGTCGAGCGCCTGACCCGTGAAAAGCGGTTCGACACGTTCAAGGACACGCTCGAGACACGCCTCTCGGTCGCACCAGGTTCCGTCGACGGCGTCCTCTGCTGGGACCTGTTCGACTTTCTCGATCAGGGCGCGGCCAGGGCGCTTGCCGCACGCCTGGTCACGCTTCTGAGTCCCGGCGGCATGCTCCTCGGCTACTTCGAAACCGCGCCCAGCGCCGTCACGGGCTACCAGCGATTCGTCGTCAAGGACGCGCATGCCATCCAATTGCGTCCCTACGGCGGGTCGCGGCGACGCCAGCTGGTGCTGTCGAACCGGGACATCGAACGCATGTTCTCGGGCCTGCGTGTCACCGAGTCGTTCCTCCTCCTGTCGAAGACCCGCGAAGTGCTGCTCCGCAAGCCGCCGGCCCCTGGCAGCGAGCCCGCCTGACGCCGTTCCGGCGCCTTCGGTGATCGTGCTAGGATTCAGGGTCGGCCGCGCCGATCGCGGCCGCGTCGTGTCTTGCCGTCAATCCATTTCCTTCAGGATGCCAGCCCATCATGATTGATTTCGAACTCACCGACGAACACCACCTGCTCGAGCGGACGGTCCGGGAGTGGGGCGCGCGCGAGGTCGCTCCCCGCATTCAGGAACTCGACCGCGAACACCGCTTCGAGCGCGCCTTCCTGACCCAGATGGCCGAGCTCGGCCTGCTCGGCATCTCGGTGCCGACCGAGTACGGCGGCGCCGGCATGGACTACGTCAGCCTCGGCCTGGCCAGCGAGGAGCTCGAGTACGCCGACACGCACCTGCGGGTGATCATGTCGGTGCACGTCGGTCTGAACGGGCTCACGCTGCTGTCGTGGGGCACCGAGGACCAGAAGCGCCGCTACCTCGTCCCCCAGTCACAGGGCACCAAGATCGCGACGTTCGGGCTCACCGAGCCTGCGGCGGGGAGCGACGTGCGCGGCATCCAGACCGTGGCCGTGAAGAAGGGCGACCGCTACGTGCTCTCGGGCGAGAAGATGTGGATTTCGCTCGCCGACGTGGCCGATCACTTCCTGGTCATCGCCTGGAGCGACCTCGAGAAGAAGAAGAAGCGCGACACCTCGGGCTTGAGCGCCTTCATCGTCGAGCGGGCCTTCAGAGGGTTCTCGAGCGGGACCATGAAGCACAAGTGGGGCATCCTCGCGGGCAACACCGGCTTCTTCAAGATGGACGAGGTCGAAGTGCCCCAGGAGAACCTCGTGGGTCGCGAGGGCGAGGGGTTCAAGATCGCGATGTTCGCGCTCGACCAGGGCCGCTTCACGGTGGCGGCAGGGGCCACGGGGCTCATTCGCGCGTGCCGCGACGCCAGCGTCAAGTACGCGCTCGAGCGCAAGGCCTTCGGCGTCGAGATCGGCCAGCATCAACTGGTGAAGGAGATGATCGCGCAGATGGAGTCGGACTACGAAGCCGCGCGACTCCTGTGGCTGCGATCGGGCTGGCTCAAGAACGTCGGGCGTCGCAACACGAAGGAATCGGGTCTGGCGAAGTGGTTTGCCACCGTGGCCTCCGAGCGTGCGGCCGGAGACGCCGTGCAGATTCACGGCGCCAACGGCTACTCCGACGAGTACCCCGTGGGGCGCTTCTACCGCAACTGCAAGGGCGCGGTGATCTACGAGGGCACCCGGGAGATCCACAAGTTGATGCAGGCCGATTACCTGCTCGGGTACCGCGTCGATCGCCCCACGCGATGTGAGCTGCCGCCGCACCAGAAGGCGGCGACCACGCGGTGACACGCGTCTCCGGCGAGGTGGCATGATGGACAGCGATCTGTCGTTGCACTTCCTGCGAGTGGTCGAGCAGGCGGCCATCGCCTGCGCGCACACGGTCGGGCATGGCGACCGTCATCACTCCGACCACGCGGCCGTCGAGGCGATGCGCAAGGCGCTCGACTCGGTCCCCATCGATGGCACGATCGTCATCGGGGAAGGCGAGCGTGACGAGGCGCCGATGCTCTACATCGGCGAGAAGGTGGGGATGGCGGCCCAGGGGGGCGCCCACCTCACTGAGGTCGACATCGCCGTCGATCCCCTCGAAGGGACCAACCTCTGTGCCACGGGCGCGCCGAACGCCATCGCGGTGCTGGCGGCGTCCGAGCGCGGTGGCTTGCTCCACGCCCCGGACCTCTACATGGAGAAGCTGGTGGTGGGGCCGAGCGCGAAGCACGCGGTGTTTCTCGACGCCCCGGTGGCGCACAACCTCAAGGGCATTGCCAAGGCTCTCGACCGGCGCGTCGAAGACCTGGTCATCGTCGTGCTCGATCGTCCACGGCACGAGCACCTCATCTACGAGATCAGGGCCACGGGCGCCCGCATCCAGTTGATTGGTGATGGCGATTTGTCGGCCGGTATCGCCGCGGCGGTGGCGGGTACGGGCGTGCACGCCGTGATGGGCACCGGGGGCGCTCCCGAGGGCGTCCTCACGGCGGCCGCGATGCGCTGCCTCAACGGGGAGATCTTCGCCCGGCTGGTGGTGGCGACGCCCGCAGACGAGGAGCGCTGCCGGGAGATGGGCGTCACGGATCTGAAGCGCATCTACACGTCCGAGGACCTCGCGTCGGGCCGGTCGTTGGTCTTTGCGGCGACGGGCGTGACCGACGGGGGCCTGATGCGTGGCGCACGCTTCTTCGGCGACGGCGTGCGGACGAGCTCGCTCGTGATGCAGACCAACCCTCATCGCATCCGCTTCGTCGACACGATCCACGTCAGCGACTCGGAGGACGTGCGCATCCGTTTCTGACGGCCGTTGTCCGAGCCGACCCCTCTCACCGTGCCGTGGCGGCGCAACCTGTTCGTGGTCACCGCCGCCACGTTCATCGGGTTCACGGGCTTCACGCTCGTGATGCCCTTTCTGCCGCTCTACTTCGGCCAGCTCGGCGTGAGGGACCTGGGCGAAGCGGCCCTCTGGTCGGGCGTCAGCCTTGGCGTGACGCCGGCCCTCACCGCGCTGATGTCACCGCTCTGGGGTCGCCTGGCCGATCGCTTCGGTCGCAAGATCATGATCGAGCGATCGCTGCTGAGCTTCGTCATCATCATGTCGGCGATGGCCTACGTGACCCAGGCGTGGCACGTGTTTGCCCTGCGGTGCGTGCAGGGGTTCTTTGCCGGCTACGGCGGACTCGCGCTGACGATGGCGGCGGACTCGGCTCCGCCTGGGCGCATGGCCGGTTCGATCGGCACGGTGCAGACCGCGCAGCGTCTCGGTCCTGCGCTCGGCCCCGTCCTGGGCGGGGTGGTCGCGCAGGCCGTGGGCTTGCGGCACGCGTTTCTCGTGGCGGCCGTCTTCTACGCCCTGGGGTTCCTCCTGGTGCTCTTCGGCTACCGTGAGGTAAGGCCGCGATCGGAGGCGGCAAAGCCGGCGGCGGCGTCCACGGGGCAGGTGACGTTCAGGAGCGTGCTGGCCTTCCAGAACTTCCTGCTCCTGATGGGCGTCATCTTCGGGCTCCAGTTCGTCGATCG
>JAFNAJ010000373.1 GCA_017860085.1 Acidobacteriota bacterium
CTTCGGGACAGATGCAGTTCGTGTCGATGCTGGAGCAGGTGCCGCCCGATGATCGGGCCTTTGCCGACGTCTGGCGCACGTACGTCACTCCACAGGGCATCTACTTCCAGACGCAGAGCCACCTGTTCCGCTGGGCGGACGGCCGGATGCGCGTCTGGAAGCCCACCACCCGCTTCAACCGGGCCGCGGTCGTCGACAACCGGCTCTATCTGACACAGGTGGAGCACGGCCTGATGGAACTCGTCGACGACGAGTTCAAGGTGCTGCCTGGCACCGAGCGATTCGGGGTCGAGGTGCACCCTGTCATCCTGCCTTACGGCGACGGCCGGCTGCTCATCGGCACGCGCGCCGACGGCCTGTTCCTGTACGACGGGACGACGGCGACGCCCTTCCCGACAGAGGTCGACGAGTTGTTCCGCGGGGGGCGGCTGTATCGGGGCCTCGTCCTCAGGGACGGCAGGTTCGCGCTTGCCACGACGGGCGGAGGACTGGCCATCCTCGACCACCAGGGACGTCGCGTGCAGGTGATTGACAAGAGCGGCGGCCTGAGAAGCGACGGGGTGTACTACATCCACCCCGACCGCCAGGGCGCCCTCTGGCTCGGGATGGCCAGCGGCATCGCGAGAGTCGAGACGCCGTCGCCCGTGACCTTCTACGGTGAGCAGTCGGGAATCGAGGGGGGCGTCAGCGGGATCATCAGGCATCGCGGGACGCTCTACATCACGACCGAGAATGGCGTGCAGTACCTGAGACCGCGGCCCGACACGCTCCAGCGCGGTACCGCGTCGCTGCAGTGGTCGGAATTCAGATCGGTCCCCGGCATCTCGACCCAGTCGTGGTGGTTCGCGTCCATGGACGACCTCGACGGCGGTGGCGGCTCGTCGCTCCTGGTGGCCACCTCGGATGGCGTCTACGAGGTCGACGGGGACAAGGCGACGCTCGTCAGGGGCTCGGTCGGCCGGACGTTCAACGCGGCGGTGCTGCTGCGATCGAAGCAGGATCCGTCCCGCGTGTATGTCGGCCTCTTCGACGGCTTTGCGTCGCTGCGGCGCGTGGGTGGTCGATGGGTCGACGAGGGCCGCGTGAACGCGATCGCCGACGAGGTCCGCACCATCGCCGAGGCCAGCGACGGCAAGCTCTGGCTCGGCACCGGCGCGACGGGCATCCTGCGGGTCGACTTCTCAAAGGGCCAGCTGCGGCCGGGCGGCCTGCTGCCCGAAGAGCCGAAGATCGAACGCTTCGGTACCGCCCACGGTCTGCCGCAGGGAGGCGTGGCCGTGCAGCAGGTCGGGGGGCAGGCCTACTTCGGGACTGCGGATGAACTGTATCGCTTCGACGAGGTTCAGGCCCGGTTCGTGCCCGATGCCACGTTCAAGATCGTCGGCATCAACCCGCTGGGTGGCGGTTTGGGCCTGGTCGAGGACGCCAAGGGCCAGGTGTACGTCAACCTGGGTCGGGAAACCGCCGTGGGGACGCGCCAGGCCGATGGCACCTGGGCGTTCGACAAGAAGCCGTTCCTGCGCTTCGCGGACTTTCCCGTCGGCTCGATCCATTCCGACGACGACGGGGTGGTGTGGTTCGGTGGTGGAGAGGGCCTGGTTCGCTACGATCCCAGCGTCAAGAAGGACTACGTGACCGACTTCTCGGCGCTCATCCGCCGCGTCGCGGTGAACGAGCATTCGTTGCTCTTTGGCGGCGCGGCGCCTGGCTCCACCGCGAATCCGCCGGTCGAGCTGCCCGCGTCGAGCAACGCCCTCCGCTTCGAGTTTGCCGCTCCGAGCTTCGACGACGAGTCGGCAAACGAGTTCCAGTATTGGCTCGAGGGTCTCGAGGCGGAGTGGTCCGACTGGACGAAGGAGAGCAACAGGGACTTCACGAACCTCGGTCTCGGCAGCTACCGGTTCCGCGTGCGTGCCCGGAATCTCTATGGCCAGGTGAGCGACGAGGCCGTCTACGCCTTCACGATTCTGCCTCCCTGGTACCGCACGTGGTGGGCGTACTTCCTGTACGCGCTGATCGCGGCCGCCGGCGTCTATGGCATCGATCGGGTCCAACGGCGCCGCCTTCTTTCGCGCGAGCGCGAGCGGTCGAAGTTCCGCGAGGCCCAGCTGCGGGCCGAGGCGGCGGAGACGCTGGCCAGGTCGGAGGGCGAGCGCAAGAAGAACGTCGAGCTGCTCAGCGAGATCGGCAAGGAGATCACGGCGTCGCTCGATTTCGACACCATCTTCGTGAGGTTGTACGAAAGGGTGAACCAGCTGGTTGACGCGACGGTCTTCGGGGTCGGCCTGTACCACCCCGACACGCACCAGATCGAATACCGGCTGGCCATGGAAGATGGCAAGCGATACGAGCCCTACAGCCGCGACACCAGCAACAGGAACCAGCTCCCGGTCTGGTGCATCGAGAACCGCAAGCCGGTGTTCATCAACGACGTCGCCTCCGAGGCCAGTCGATACGTCACCTCGTTCGAGGACAGCGGCCGCAGGCTCGAGGACGGCTCGATCTCGAAGCAGCCCCAGTCGCTCATCTACCTGCCGCTCACGACACAGGACAGGGTGCTCGGGGTCATCACGGTCCAGAGCTTCAAGACGAACGCCTACAGCGAGTATCACCTGAACCTGCTCGAGAACCTCGCCGCCTTCACGAGCATCGCGCTCGACAACGCCGACGCCTACCGGCAGCTCAACGAGCAGGAGCACGAAATCCGCCAGCGCGCGGCCGAGCTCGCCACGGTCAACAGCATCAGCCAGGCCCTGGCGTCGAAGCTCGAACTCGACGCCCTGATGCCGATGATCGGCGACGAGGTACGCAAGGTCTTCGATGCCCACGTCGCCTACGTCGCCCTGATCGACCGGGCCACCAACACGGTGCACTTCCCGTACGGCTACGGCGACACCTTCACCTCGAGGCCGCACGGCACCGGGATGACGTCGCGCATCATCGACACGGGCGAGCCACTCCTGATCAACGAGGACATCTCCGTCAGGACGGCGCAGCTCAACATCCAACGGCGGGGTGTGCCGGCGAAGTCCTATCTGGGCGTCCCGATCCCGGCTGGCGGCGAGGTGATCGGTGTCATCAGCGTGCAGGACACCAAGCAGGAGGGGCGCTTCACCGAAGACGACCTTCGCCTGCTGACGACCATTGCCACCAACGTCGGCGTGGCCATCCAGAACGCCAGGCTCTTCGAGGAGACGAGGCAGGCCAAGGCCGCCGCCGAAGAGGCCGACGCGGCCAAGAGCGCCTTCCTCTCCACGGTGAGCCACGAGCTGCGAACGCCACTCACCTCGGTCCTCGGCTTTGCCAAGATCATCAAGAAGCGCCTCGAGGACCGCCTGTTCCCGCTCATCGTCAGCGACGACCGGAAGGTGCAGCAGGCCATGCAACAGGTGGCCGACAACCTCAACGTGGTCGTCAGCGAGGGCGAGCGACTCACCAAGCTGATCGACGACGTGCTCGACCTGGCGAAGATCGAGGCGGGCAAGCTCGAGTGGCACATGGAGCCGCTGACGGTGCCCGACATCGTCGAGCGGGCCACCGCGGCCACCTCGTCGCTCTTCGAGCACAAGGGGTGAAGGACATCGAGGCCGACCTGCCGTCGATCGTGGGCGACCGGGACCGCCTCATTCAGGTCGTCATCAATCTGATCTCGAACTCCGTGAAGTTCACCGACCAGGGCTCGGTCACGTGCCGCGCGCGGCGCCGCGACGGCGAGCTCGTGGTCAGCGTGATCGACACGGGCATGGGCATCGCGCCGGCAGACCAGCCCAAGGTCTTCGAGAAGTTCAAGCAGGTGGGCGATACCCTGACCGACAAGCCCAAGGGCACCGGGCTCGGCCTGCCGATCTGCAAGGAGATCGTCGAGCATCACGGTGGGCGCATCTGGGTCGAGAGCGAGCTCGGGAAGGGCAGCGCGTTCTCGTTCACCATCCCG
>JAFNAJ010000374.1 GCA_017860085.1 Acidobacteriota bacterium
GAACCTCATGGTTCCGACCGGCTATCATCCTGTCATGCAATTCGAGTCGGTACGTCTGGAGATTCCCGACAACGCCAACGTCATCGTCGGGCAAACGCACTTCATCAAGACCGTCGAGGACCTCTACGAGGCCATCGTCACCGCCGTGCCGCAGATGAAGTTCGGCGTCGCGTTCAACGAGGCGTCGGGTCCGTGCCTCACGCGTGTGGAGGGCAACGACGAGATGCTCCGCACCGTGGCCGCGCGAAACGCCACGGCCATCGGCGCCGGACACGTGTTCGTCGTCGTGCTGCGCGACGGCTTCCCCATCAACGTGCTCGGCCGCATCAAGGACGTCCCGGAGGTCTGCTCGGTCTTCTGTGCCACCGCCAATCCCGTCGAGGTCGTCGTGGCGCACACCGCGCAGGGCCGCGGGGTCATGGGCGTGATTGACGGATCGTCGCCGGCGGGTGTCGAGGGCTCCGAGGACGCCACGAAGCGCCACCAGTTCCTCCGAGCGATCGGCTACAAGCGCTAGCTGGCGGCGGCGATGCCAGGGTCCTTGAAGTCCACGGCGTCGCGGCCCACAATAGCCGCGAGGGCCGCCGTCGCTCCCTGCCCCGCCCCTCGCTTGGAGGACCGCCATGCCGGAAGCCTCGCATTCCCTAGCCAGCGAGAAGGAAGCTCGAGATGTGGCCGAGGCCGCGCGCGAGGCTGAATGGGAGCACCCGAGCTTCGTTCGTGAGCTGTTTCTCGGTCGGTTTCACCTCGACCTCGTCCACCCGCATCCCGAGCACCACGATCCAGAGGAGCAGGTTCGCGCTCGCGCGTTCTTCGACAAGCTGAGGGCCGTGCTCGACCACGTCGACTCGGACGAGATCGACCGGTCCGGCGAGATCTCCGAGCCCCTGGTGCAGGAACTGCGAGACATCGGCGCCTTCGGCATCAAGGTGCCCAGGGAGTACGGCGGCCTGGGCCTGTCGCAGATGTCCTACGTCCGCGCCATGGAGCTCGTGACGTCGAAGGACGGGTCGCTGACGGCCCTGCTGTCGGCCAGCCAGTCCATTGGCGTTCCCCAGCCATTGAAGCTGTTTGGCACCGAAGAGCAGAAGCGCAAGTTCTTTCCGATGCTCGCCAAGGGCGCGATCAGCGCGTTCGCGCTCACGGAAGTCAACGCCGGCTCCGATCCGGCGAACATGTCCACCACGGCCACGCCCACCGAGGACGGTCGGCACTACCTGATCAACGGCGAGAAGCTCTGGTGCACCAACGGCACGCGCGCCGACCTGTTCGTCGTGATGGCGCGCACGCCCGACCAGGTGCTGCCGAACGGGAAGCGACGCAAGCAGATCACCGCGTTCATCGTCGAGGCCGACACGCCGGGCATCGAGGTCGTTCACCGCTGCCGGTTCATGGGCCTGAAGGCCATCGAGAACGGGTTCATGCGGTTCTCCAACGTCAAGGTGCCCCGCGAGAACATCCTGTGGGGCGAGGGCAAGGGGCTGAAGCTGGCGCTGATCACGCTCAACACGGGCCGGCTGACCCTTCCCGCCAGCACCGTAGGTCTCGCGAAGGTCGCCCTGCGCGTGAACCGGGAGTGGGCCGCCGAACGCGTGCAGTGGGGCCAGCCGATCGGCAGGCACGAGGCCGTAGCGCAGAAGATTGCACGCACGGCTGCCGACGGCTTTGCCATGGAAGCCGTGGCTGAACTCGCCACGGCCCTCTACGAGCGCGGCCACTACGACATCCGCCTCGAAGCCGCGATTGCCAAGATGTGGAACACGGAGATGGGCTGGCGCATCGTCGACGACACGCTGCAGGTCCGTGGCGGGCGCGGGTACGAGACCGCCGACTCGCTGCGCGCACGCGGCGAGACGCCGTACCCGGTCGAGCGCATGATGCGCGACTTCCGCATCAACCTCATCTTCGAGGGCACCTCCGAGGTGATGCGGCTGTTCATCGCCCGAGAAGCCGTGGACAAGCACTTCGCCCTGGCATTCGACATCGTGAACCCTGAATCCACCATGGGACAGCGATTGGCCGCCTTGTCGAAGTCGGTGCCCTTCTACGCGACGTGGTACCCGGCCCGGTGGCTCTCGGGACTCGTCCCGAAGTCGTACGGCGAGTTCGGGCGTCTCGCAGGGCACCTGCGCTTCGTGCGGCGGGCCACGAACCGCCTCGGCCGGAGCATCTTCCACGCGATGGTACGCTTCGGTCCAAAGCTCGAACGCCGACAGATGGTGCTCTTCCGGGCCGTGGACGTGGGCGCCGATCTGTTCGCGATGACGGCGGCCTGCGTGCGAGCACGGATGCTGGAGTCGCGGGGCCAGGGCGAGGCGGTCGATCTGGCCGACGTCTTCTGCTGCGAGGCGCGTCAGCGTGTTCAACGGAACTTCAAGGCGCTCTTTGGCAAGGACGACCCGGCCCTCTATCGCCTGGCGCAGGACGTCCTGAAGGGGCGCCACACGTGGTTCGAGACCGGGATCATGGACTTCAAGGCCGGGCCGCACGCGACGGCTCCCGCGCCTGAGACACGGGGGGCCGAGACGCGCGAGCCAGCCGGCGTCCGCTGACGCGCGTGCGCGGCGGGCATCCCCCCACGGGAGGCCTTCAGGCCGGCCGCTGACCGTCGGCGGCGTCGAGCACGCCGAGCGAGCGTTGCAGGTCGAGCATGCGCGCGAACCAGCCGTCCTGGCTGGCGAGGTCACGGCAGCGACCACGCTCGACACATCGACCATCGTCGAGCACGAGGATCTCGTCGGCCCGCTCGAGGCCGACGAGCCGGTGCGTGATGAGGAGCACAGCGCGCTCGGTGGCCACGCGTGCGATCTCGTCGAGCAGGTCACGTTCGGTGGGGGCGTCGACGTGTGCCGCCGGCTCGTCGAGCACGACAAGCGGTGCGCTCGACAACAACACGCGCGCGAGCGCCAGGCGCTGACGCTCCCCTCCGGACAACTGCAGCCCCTGCTCGCCGATCCAGGTGTCGATCCCTTCCGGGAGGGACGACACGGCGGCTGTCAGCCCGACCCGCGCGATCACGTCTTCGAGTGCCGCGACCGACGCATCGCGATTGCCGACCAGCAGGTTCTCGCGGAGCGTCCCCGTGAAGAGGTGCGCGCGCTGCTCGGCAAACGCCAGGCGGGCTCTCCAGGCATCGGGGTGGAACTCGCGGATGTCGATGCCGTCGGCGCGAAGGCACCCCGCGGGAACGTCCCAGAAGCGAAGCAGCAGGTGAGCCAGGGTCGACTTGCCCGACCCGCTTGGTCCGACGACCGCCACGAGTTGTCCGCGGCGCAGCGTCAGATCGAACGCGCTCAACGCGTCGCGCGACGCTCCGGGATATCTGAACGTCAGGCCGCGAACCTCGACGCCCATCACGTCGGGCACCTGCCTGGGCAACGCGGGCGGGCACACCGCTGGCGTGGCATCGGTCAACTCGAACAGCCGACCCGCCGCGGCGCGGGTTGCCCCAACCGCCTCGTACGTCGCGGGGAGTGTCGCCACGATCTCGAAGGACGCCAGGGCCACGAGCACGAGGACGGCCACCTGGACGCCCTCGAGGTGCCCGCCACGCACCAGGCCGACGCCG
>JAFNAJ010000038.1 GCA_017860085.1 Acidobacteriota bacterium
TAGTGGCGCTCGTTCAGGCGCCACGACCGATGCACGGGGATCCACATGAGGTCCATGCGGTCGAGCACGATCCACAACGTGCGGATGGCTCGCTTCAATACCGACGTGTAGGCCACGTCGAAGGTGTAGCCCGCCTCGAGCAGCAGGCGGCCCGATTCGCCCGCCTCCTCGATCCCCTTGGGCGTCAGGTCGACGTCAGTCCACCCGGTGAACCGGTTGTCCAGATTCCAAGCGCTTTCGCCGTGACGAAGAAGAACGATCGTGTACATGGCTCTACAGTTGGCAAACGGTGAATTCGGCGTCGGACACCTTGTGCTCACCGGGGTTTAAGACGTTGAGTTCCTTGACGACACCGTCGTCGACGAGGACGATCCTCTTGCTCGAGAACTCCTCGGCTCCCGTCACCGGCGTCGGGCCGGCGTCGGTCGGCCGCGTGAGCGTCGCATCGGGGACGCGATCGCCAGGTTTGATGGCCATGAACAGCCCTCCAGGATGAAGACGACAAACCGCCCTATAGTAGCCGACTTGGCCGGGGCCGGCGACGCGGAAGTGGTAGCATGCTGCCGCGCCGGAGGCCACGATGTCGGATACCGCACCCAAGAGCGCCTACGAGATCGCGATGGAGCGCCTGCGACAGAAGGACAAGGAGCAGGGCATCGTCGAACAGGCGGTGCCAGAGGCTCAGAAGGCCGCCATCGCCGAGGCCCGTCGCGTGCACGAGTCCAAGGTCGCCGAGGCGAAGATCCTGCACCATTCGAAGCTCGCCACCGTGGCCGACTGGGAAGAACGCGAGCGCATCGAGGCCGATCACCGGCGAGAGCTCGAACGCCTCGCCAACGACCTGGATCGCAGGATCACCCGCATCCGAGAAGGCCGCTGACATGCGGCTCACCGTGCTCGACTGGATCAGGCCCGGCCAGCGCGGGATGCTGACGGCGCTTGTCGCCGTGGCGCTCCTCTCGTCGGGTGTCGAGAGCCGGCAGCGGCCGCTGGGCGAGCAGGTGACCATCCGGCGCGACACGTTCGGTGTTCCACACATTCTCGCCGAGACGGATGAAGCTGCCGCGTTTGGATTGGGCTACGCGCAGGCCGAGGATCATGCCGAGGCGATCGGGAGAGCCTACCTGAGGGGCCGCGGCGATGCCGCACGGCACTTTGGCGCGGACGAGCTCGACAACGACCTGGCCATGCGCCGGCTCGACAACCTCGGTGAGTCTGCGCGGTTGTTCGAACGTCTCGATCCGGCCTTCAAGCGCGTGGTGACGGCGTTCGCCGCCGGCGTCGCGCGCTACGTCGCACGGCACCGGGATGCGCTCCCTCCGTGGATGCCGGACGTCACGGCCGTCGACGTCATGGCCAGCATCCGAGCCGAATGGGTGGAGGCCGCGATCGCCCCATCGCTGGCACGCGCGCTCGAGCGGAAGTACGCCGCCGCGCCAGGAGGGTCGATGGGCGACTCAGCCCGGGTTGCGCTCGATGGTCCGGTCGACGAAGGCACCGCCGGGTCGAACGCGCTGGCCCTGGCCGGCTCGCGAACCACCACGGGACACCCGATCCTGATGGCCAACCCGCACCTGAACTGGTCGGCGCGCTATTGGGAAGCCCACCTCACGGTGCCGGGCCGGATCGACTTCTACGGATCGTGCCTCGTGGGGCACCCGTGGCTGCGTGCAGGCTTCAATGCCACGCTGGGGTATGTCCAGACCAACAACGCGCCGGACCTGCTGGACGTGTACGCGCTGCCGCTCGAGGCGCCAGCTGCCGACCGCTATCGGTTCGACGGACGGCCCCGGGTCCTGCGTCAGCGTGAGGTCGCCGTGGAGGTGAGGAACGAGGACGGCACGACGAGAACCGAGCGTCGCACCTACTGGGACTCCGACGCGGGCCCCATCGTGCACCGCACGCCGACGCTGGCATTCGCCGCCCGACACGTGGGTCTCGAGCAGCTCACACATTTCGACGGGTTCTACCGCCTCTCGCGCGCGCGTTCCCTCCGCGACGTCATGGCGGTGATGCGCAAGGGTCTGCTCCTCACGTCGAACTTCACGTATGCCGACCGTGACGGCAACATCCTCTACCTCTGGAATGCGCGACTGCCAAGACGGGTCGATGCCGGCGTCACCTACGAACTCGACGTGCCAGGCGCGACGGGGCAATACCTGTGGAGGGGCTTTCACCGGTCGAGCGATCTGCCCCAGTTGCTCAACCCGTCGGGCGGCTACGTGCAGAACGCCAACAACTCGCCCTGGTACACGTCGCTGTCCAACCCGATCGATGCGTCTCGCTTTCCGTCGTACATCGAGCGGCGGCCACTGGCACTCCGTCCACAGATAGCGCTCGAGATGCTCGAGGCGCGCGAGCGGTTCTCGGTCGACGACGTGGTGGCGCTGAAGTTCACGACGCGCATGCTGCTGGCCGACAGGGTCAAGCCTGCGCTGCTCGACGCCGCACGGGCCGTTCTGTCGCCTTCGCCCGATCTCGTTCGCGGCATCGAGCTACTGGAACGCTGGGACAACCGGGCCGCGCCCGACAGCCTCGGCGCCCTGGTCTTCTATCAGTTCTGGGACACCTACGCCAAGGCTGTGCAACAGCCCTACGCCCGGTCCTGGGACGAGCAGAGGCCGATGGAGACACCCGTCGGCCTCTCCGACCCGGCGTCGGCCGTCAAACACCTCGAGGACGCGGTTCGCTGGGTACGCACGAAGTACGGCCGCGAGGACGTCGCTTGGGGCGACGTGTTCCGGTTCCGGATGGGCCCCCACGACCTGCCTGCCGACGGAGGTCCCGGCACGCTCGGTCTCTATCGCGTCATGACCTTCCGCGAGCAGGGCGACGGCACGTGGGTCGCAGGTCGCACCGCAGACCGCCCGGATCTGGTCGGCGGCGGCGATGCCTGGGTCCTGCTCGTGCACTTCGCTCGGCAGGTGCAGGCCTACTCCGTGCTTGCGTACGGTCAGACGACCGACCCGGCCTCACCCCACAGCACGGATCAGATCACGCTGTTCGCCAACCATCAGCTGCGGCCCGTGTGGTACACGCAGGCTGACATCAAGACCCATACCGTGCGCGAATACCGGCCGGACTAGTCGGGGCACGCCATTCGGCGTTCGGCGCACGACCGCAGGCCCTCACCGTGCCGCGCGCCGGGCCGGCCCGTAGTAGATCCCGTTGAACAGGAACTTGAAGGTGCCGTGAGCCTGGCCCCGGTGTGTGATCTCGGGCCCGAAGAGGAACACCACGCCCTTGCCGACCGACGCTTCGACCACCGCTGCCGCACCGTCCAGGTAAGGCTGTCCCCAGGCCCAGCCCGATCGGAGCGGCGTCGGACTGTCGTACCACGCCACGACTCTCACACCCTTCGCAGACGCGTCGGGCCGGACCGTGAACGCCGGGCTGTTGTCGAAGAGCACATCGACATGAGAGCCGAAGCCGTAAGCGAGCGGGTGTGACGCATCGACGGCCGTGCGCAGCACCGACCCTGGGACATAGAACTTGTCGCGGGACAGATGCCGCTCCCCGTGCGCGGTCTTCTCCACGAGGGCGTCGCCGACGGGCAGCCCGAAGTGCTCGGCGATGCTCGACGCCGAGGACCCTATGGCGATGAGTGTGCCGCCCGCCTCCACGAACGCCCTCAACTGCGGCACGGTCTTGGCCACGGTCACACTCCCCAACCAGCTCCGATACTGCTCAGGGACCTCTTCGGCGGCAGGCGCGCGACGGAACTGTGCCATCAGGACCCGCGTGTCGTCGCCCCGAGCCGGCCGATCGCTCTCCGGAATGCCCTCGTCCACGAACACGAGCACATCGAACCGTTCGGCAAGACTGCCGGCGTCCAGCCCTGGTGCAAACACCACCTCGAACGGGAACTCGAACTGCTCGAAGAGCCAGCGCACCCACCCCGACGGCATCGAGCCCCCGTAGCGATCCCACAACCCGATGCGGACCGGTCTGAGCTCGAGGGCTTCGACGGCTGGAGGCGTCGTCACCGCCGTGAACGAGACGCCGAGCTCAGCGGCCGCTTTCTCAAGCACGGCTTGTGTGCCCGGCCTCGCGGCCACGAACATGGTGCCCGGCGCCACCTCGGGGTTGCCGCCCTTCAGCCACGAGACGCGCTCGCCCGCCCGCAGGAGGCGGTTCACGACGATGAACGCATCGTTCACCGTGTGGCTGAACACGTAGCCGGCCGCCGGGCCGGCGACGCGCGGCGACGGGATGACGCCCGGGGGCGGCGCAGCCAGGGCGTTGATTCGCTCGAACGGTCCGTCGAACCCTTCGAGGACGCGGTCGAACTCGACACCCATCTGGTACGCGAGGGTGTAGCCGGCGTTGTCGTAGGGCGGAATCGGCGGGCCACCCGGGTACTGCACGTCGTTGGGGTGATCCTGCGGCTCGAACATGTCGAGCACGTGCGGCCGGAACGCCTGCGCCGTCTTCACGACGTAAGAGTTCGCCGGGTACTGCTTGCCGCCCACCTCGAACGGCGTCGCGGCCCGGTGCACGGTGACGCCGCTCTTGAGCAGCGCGTTGACGAACTTCGTGGCCGTCAGGAAGTCAGGCTGGCTCGAGGGGATCACGTAGCCGCGCGGGTCCCGGTGGGCCGGGTCGCGAAGCAGGCTGAAGTACTTGCCGTCGACCGGGGTCGCAAACCCGCCGATCGTCCCCGAGGGGTTGAATGCCGCCTGCCCGCCCTCCTGCCGATCCTTCTCGATGGCGCCCTGGACGGCCGCCAGGCGATTCGGCCAGATCGTCCACGAGTCCTCGCTCCCCCGCCTGATCGAGTTCCGACCCATCTGGTAGATGTTGAAGAGGAACGTCTCGCGGTATCGCGAGGCGAGATCGAGGATGGCCCGGTTGGCGGTGATCGAGTACTCGATCGACTGGCGGAAGCGCCACGTCTGGGGGGCGATCGGGTAGGGCAGATCGCCACTGGCAATCTGACGCTGCGGCACGAAGGGAATCTCCATCGGCGTCGGGTTGCCGATCGTCTCGGTGAGAATCCCGATCATGTTGTGGAAGTACGCCGTCGTGCGCAGGCCCCCGTTGAACCACGTCGAGTAGTTGGCGCCTCGCCGCATGGTGGCGCCGGGCTTGCTCTCGGCCACGAAACGGCCGTGCATGGCGGCACCAACCATGTCGATGCCCACCGGGATGAGCGGATCGTAGTTGTAGTTGAATGGGTCGCGGAAGGGCGGGGCGAACAGCACCGTGCCCGTGGGCCCGGTCTGGTGGTGGTTGTACACGATCTGCGGAAACCACTCCCTGTAGAGCACGCGGCTCATGTTGGTGGTCTCGGGCATGGCGTTCATGTACGAGTCGCGGTTGTTGTCATGCCCGATGTACTTCTGGTAGAGACGGGGGATGCCGAAGGTGCGTCGCTTCATCGGCTCCGGCTCGCGCATGTACCAGTCGGACACCAGCTCCATGCCGTCAGGGTTGGCGTGGACCGCCAGCAGGATGACGTCCCGCAGGATGCGCGTCGTCTCGGCGTCGGTGCGGCTCACCATCTGGTAGACGAGTTCCATCAACTGCTGGGCGCCGAGCACCTCGGTGGCATGCAAGCCGCCGTCAATCCAGACAACGGCCTTGCCCTCCGCCGCGAGCCGCCTCGCCTCGTCGTCGGTCAGCGCCTCCGCCAGCGCGAGCCGCCGGGCTATGTCCTTGTAGCGCGCGAGCGACGCGAGGTTCTCGGGGGCCGTGATGATCGCCATCCACTGGTCGCGTCCCTCCGCCGTCTTGCCGATGCTGACGACCTGCATCCGGTCGGACTCGCGGGCGAGCTTCTGCCAGTAGTCGGTCAGCTGCGTGTAGTTGGGGAGGACGTAGTCGGCGCCGATGGGGTGCCCGAACTGCTGCTCGGGCGTGGTGACGCGTGGCACTCTGGCCGACAACGTGCCGACCACCAGCGCGACGCCGACGAAGGTTGTTACCCCGTAGCGAGTGACCGAACTGATCCGCGCCATGATTCCCGCTCTCCCGTCACTAAACGACCACCACCGTGACCCGAGGCACGCTCGCCGGAGTCCCCCGGGGACACGGCGAAGTGTAGCGCGGATTCCCAGTGTGCGCTCGATGGTAGAGGCCCGCTCGCCGGCGGCGCGCAGGTCCCGTGCTAAGCTCACGCCGGAAGGGGCCCAATGTCGGCCCCCAGGATCGTGATTCGGTGACACGCGCTCTCCGCATCTCGCAGGTCGGTGTTCGCGGCGTGGTTGGCCCAGGCCTGACTGCGACGCACGTGGTCGAGTTCGTCGCGGCCTTCGTCGCCTTCCTCCGCGAGCCGGGGGTCGTCGTCGTCGCGCGCGACCCGCGGGCGAGCGGTCTGATGATCCGGGAGGTCACGGTTGCGGCGCTCCTCGCCTCGGGACGCGACGTCGTCGACCTGGGCATCGCACCCACGCCGGTCCTGCAGCACACGATCACGCGACTGCGGGCCGCGGGCGGCATCTCCATCGGCGCGAGCCACAACGCGCCGGAATGGAACGCGCTCAAGTTCTTTGGTGGCAGGGGTCGCTACCTGTCGACCGCCGAGGCCAACGAGCTGCTCGATTTCTATCACCTGGGCCGCTCCTGTTACGTGGGCCACGAGGCGCTCGGCACACTGACCAGCGACGCGGGCGCCATCGACGCCTACCTCGACCAGCTGGCTGCGGCATTCGACTTCGACGCCTTGCGTCGGCTGACCGTCGTCGTCGACTGCTGCAACGGCACGTCCGCGCTGGTGCTCGGTCGGCTGGGCCAGCGCCACGGGTTTCGCCCAGTGCTCATCAACGAGCGGCTCGAAGGCGTGGCCTTCGCGCACGAGCCGTCGACGACGGCACGGACCGTTGCGTTGCAGCTGGCGCCGGTGGTCGTACCGCTGGGCGCCGCGGCCGGGTTCCTCTTCGATGCGGATTCCGATCGTGTCGCCATCGCCGACAATCGCGGCCGGGCCCTGTCGGAGGAACTCGTGCTGCCCCTCGTCGCCGACTACTCGCTTCCGCGCGAGCAAGGCCGGACGGTCATCACCAACCTCTCGACCACAGCGCTCGTCGACGACGTCGTGCGCGCGCACGGCGGCCGCGTGATGCGCGTGCCCGTGGGCCGGCAGGCCGCTGCCGACGCGTTGGCGAGTCTGCCGCCCGAGACCGTCGCACTGGCCGGCGAGGGCACCGGGGCGGTGATGATGCCACGCTTCAATTTCGCGTACGACGGGATTGCCTCGATGCTCGCCGTGCTGTCGCTCATCGTCGAGGGCGGGAGAACGCTGGCCGACATGGTCGATGCCTACCCGCGATACGTCATGCTCAAGGGGGAGGTGCCCCTGGCCGCGTCGAGAATGCCTGCCGTGCTGGCGAGGCTACGCGAGCGTTTCGTCACCGGACGCGGGGGAGGTGTGGCCACGATCGTCGACGGCCTGCGGGTCGATTGGCCCGACCGCTGGTTTCATGTGCGGGTCAGCCAGACCGAGCCGATCGTCCGGGTGATCTCCGAGCAACGAGGTGAGGCACCGGAGGCGCTTCACGCCTCTCTCCTCGAGGAGGTCAGGCGTGGCTAAGCCCTGCGGGGAGAGCCGCCGCGAACATCTGCTGAAGATCGGCGTCTCGGGCGTCCGCGGCGTGGTCGGCGACTTCCTGACGCCAGCCATCGCCACGGCGTTTGCCCAGGCGTTTGGCACGTACGTCGGCGGTGGCCCTGTGGTCCTCGGTCGGGACACCCGCGCCAGCGGCGCCATGTTGGTGCACGCGGTCACCGGCGGACTGCTTGCCTCGGGCTGCGAGGTCGTGCAGGTGGGGGTTCTGCCGACACCGACGATCCAGGTCTACGTGAGCGCCACCGGAGCGCGAGGAGGCCTGGCGATCACGGCATCGCACAATCCTCCGGAGTACAACGCCCTCAAGCTCTTCAACGTGCGTGGACTGTTCTTCAACGGCTACGAACGGGCTGAGCTCGTCGACCTCTACCACCAGCGGGCGTTCCGTGAATCGGTCAACGCCGAGATGCGTGGCATCGTGGACGCGTCGCACCTGGCACCGCGCATCCACCTGGATCGCGTCCTGGGGCTCGTGGATGTCCCTCGCATCCGCACCCGGCGGATGCGCGTCGCGCTCGACGCGGTCAACGGTGCCGCGTCGGTGATGTCTTGCACCTTTCTCCGGGACGATCTCGGCTGCGAACTCCACGCGATCGCGGTCGATCCCTCGCGTCCGTTTCCCCGGGATCCCGAGCCGCGTGCCGACACGCTGACCGACCTGGCGCGGCTCGTGGTCGAGACCGGCGCCGACATCGGGTTCGGCCAGGATCCGGACGGGGATCGCCTCGCGATCGTCGACGAGACAGGGCGTGTGCTCGACAACGACGACGTGCTGGCGATGGTCGTCGACAGCGCCCTGCCTCGTCTTCACGGGGACGTGGTCGTCAACCTCACCACGTCGTCGGCCATCGACGACATCGCGCGCGCGCAGGGCCGGCGCGTCCACAGAACGCCGGTGGGTGAGGCCAACGTGGTCGAGATGATGGAAGCCGTGGGTGCGGCCATCGGCGGCGAAGGATCCAATGGGGGCGTGATTTGCCGCCAGGTTCACCTGTGCCGTGACAGCTTCGCCGCCATGGCGCTGGTCCTCGATCGCGTCGCCGCCACCGGTCTACCGGTGTCCCAGCTGGCAGCCAAGCTGCCTCGATACGTGCGTCGCCAAGGGAAGGTGCCCTTCGAGCACGGTCGCCTGGGTCGGCTCGTGCAGCAGTTGGTCGAGGCGTTACCGGAGGCCGAAGCCGACACGAGCGATGGCCTGAAGTTGTCGTTGCCTGGTGGCTGGATCCACGTCCGCGCGTCGAACACCGAGCCGGTGCTTCGCATTGCCGCGGAGGCCCCTGATCGTGACGTGGCCGACGAGCTCTACGAGAAGGCCCTGGCTCTCGCCTCGCTGGAGCAACCGTGACACACGCCATCGGCAGAGCCGTCGTGCTCGCGCGGGGGCTCGGCACCCGGATGCGGCGCGACGACCCTGGCGCGGCGCAGGATGCAGCCCAGGCGCGCGTCGCCGACACCGGTCTCAAGGCGATGATCCCGATCGGCCGCCCCTTCCTCGACTATGTCCTGTCGAGCCTCGCCGATGCCGGCCTGACGTCGGTGTGCCTCGTCGTGGGTCCCGAACACCAGGCGGTCGAGGACTACTACACGCGGGTCGCGCCACCGCGGCGCGTGCACGTGGAATTTGCCGTGCAGCCCGAGCCGCGTGGGACCGCAGACGCGGTCCGTGCCGCGCGGGCATGGACCGGCGGCGACCCATTCGTGGTCCTCAACAGCGACAACCTCTACCCGGTCGAGTCGCTGCGGGCGCTGGCCCTCGCGACGCCGCCGGCGCTGGCGGCGTTCCATCGCGAGAACCTGGTCCGCGACGGGAACATCGACCCGGATCGGCTCGCGCACTTTGCCCTGCTGGAACTCTCGGCCGACGGGTTCATCGCGGATCTCGTCGAGAAGCCCGACCCGGCGACGTTCGCCCGCCTGTCGTCCCAACCTTATGTCAGCATGAACTCGTGGGCGTTCGACGAGCGGATCTTCGACGCCTGCGAGCGCGTGTCGCTGTCCGACCGCGGTGAACTCGAGTTGCCCCAGGCCGTGCGGCTGGCCGTCCGTCAGCTCGGTGCCCGGGTGCGCGTCATCTGCTTCGACCTGCCGGTGCTGGATCTCTCGCGGCGACGCGACATCGCGACCGTCGCCGCCCACCTGGCTGCGGTGACCCCAGACCCATGACCGGGCGAGCGTTTGGCGCTGCACTGGCGAACGCGGGGCTCGGTCCCGACGCCGCCGCCCGCAAGGTCGTGCTGTTCGAACACGCGCTGGCGGTCTTGCAGGCGCGGCAGTCGGGACCGCTGGCCGGCAGCGTCCGCGGCCTCCACGTTCCCGGCCGTATCGAGGTCTTCGGCAAGCACACCGACTACGCCGGAGGACGCAGCCTCATCTGCGCGACGGACCGCGGCATCGTGGCGGTCGCCATTGCCCGTGACGACCAGCGTCTGGTCGTCATCGACGCGGCGACCAGGACGGAGGTCGCACTCGAGCTCGGGGCCGACGTGGTGGCCAGCGGGCCCGTGTGGGCGACATACGTGGAGGCCGTGGCCCGTCGCGTCGCGCGGAACTTCCCGTCGAGTCTCGGAGGCGCCACCATCGCGTTCGCGAGCGATCTGCCACAAGCCGCGGGCCTGAGCAGTTCGAGCGCCCTGGTCGTGGCCGTGTTCCTGGCCCTCGCGGGCGTGAGCCCGATCGAAGAGTGTGCCGAGTACGGTGACGCGATTCACACTCCGGAGGACCTGGCCGGCTACATGGCGACGCTGGAGAACGGCTTGAGTTATGGCCGCTTGGCGGGCGATCGGGGCGTCGGCACTTTCGGGGGCAGCGAAGACCACACCGCCATGCTGTGCTGCCACGCCGGGATGTTGTCCCAATATGCGTTCTGCCCGGTCAGGCGGGAGGCCGATGTCGCGCTGCAGGACGATCTGGTGTTTGTCGTGGCCGCAAGCGGCGTGGTGGCGCAGAAGACGGGCGCCGCCCGCGAGGCCTACAACCGGGCCGCGCTGGCCGCAGGGACGGTGCTCGAACGCTGGAATCAGGTGACCGGCCGCCTCGACCTGTCCCTGGCAGCGGCGTGCACTGCTGCTCCGGATGCCCCCGAACGCATCCGCGACGCGCTCGCTCGCACCGGCGGCGATTCGACCTTCCCGGCCGCGGCGCTTCGCGACCGCTTCGACCAGTTCTGCGAAGAGAGCCTCACGATCGTGCCCGCTGCGTCGGCCGCCTTCGCGGCTGGCGACGTCGCCGCCGTCGGGACCTTGGCGGCACGGTCGCAGTGGTTGGCCGAGCGCTGCCTGGGCAACCAGGTGCCCGAGACCGTGCATCTCGCCCGTGCGGCCCCCCTGCTTGGTGCGCTCGCCTCGTCAGCGTTTGGAGCCGGCTTCGGCGGAAGTGTCTGGGCCCTGGTCACGCGCGGGCGCGCAGCGAGTTTTCTCGAAGACTGGCGGGGCGACTACCTCGCCAGGTTTCCCGGTCGGTCGGCGGGCTGCACGTTCTTCGAGACCAGGCCGGGTTCACCCGTCATCCGAGCTTGACCGGCGGCTTTCGTCACTGCCGGCCCGCGTGCCACGCGATGCCTTCGGATTCGCGTCGGCATTCACACCGGTGAGACGGGCGGGCCACGCGGCGGCGCGATTCGTTGGAGTATCATGGCGCGACGCCCTCTCGTTGGCGTGACCGTCCCGCTGGAGGTTCCCCATGAGCGCCGAGAAGATCACCCGTCGCGAGTTCGTGCAGCGGACAACCGTCGGTGCCGCCGGGCTGGCCGTGGCCGGGCGGGCCTTGGGCGCTCCCAACACGATGGCCGAGCGCGCTCTCGGACGGACGGGGCACAACGTCCGGCTGTTCAGCCTTGGCGGCCAGGCGACGCTCGAAAAGGCCGGAACCACCGAGCAGTCGCTGGCGATCATCCATCGCGCGATCGACCTGGGCGTGAACTACATCGACACCGCAGCGCGCTACGGCCGGGGCATCAGCCAGACCTACATCGGCGAGGTCATGAAGACCAGGCGTCGCGAGGTGTTTCTCGCCAGCAAGACCCACGACCGCACCCGCGATGGCTCGCTGCAGCTCCTTGATGAGAGCCTCAAACTGCTCCAGACCGATCACCTCGACCTGTGGCAGCTCCACAACGTGCGAACCGACGAGGAAGTGGAACAGATTCTGGGGAAGGGTGGCGCCATCGAGGCGATGCTCAAGGCACGCGACGAGAAGATGGTGCGATTCCTCGGCATCACGGGTCACTACGATCCGGACGTGCTCGCCCGGGCGCTCGAGCGCTTTCCGTTCGATGCCATCCTGATGGCCGTCAACCTCGCCGACCGCCATCGTTTGTCGTTCATCGACCGGCTCCTGCCGGTGGCCAACCGCAAGGGCATGGGCGTGATCGGGATGAAGGTCCCCGCTCGCGGCCGCATGTTCAAGGAGGGCGGCGTCACGTCGATGAAGGACGCGATGCACTACGTGCTCTCCCAGCCGGTCAGCACCGTGATCATCGGCTGCGACACGGTCGAGCAGCTCGAGGAGAACGTGCGGCTTGCCGTCACGTTC
>JAFNAJ010000039.1 GCA_017860085.1 Acidobacteriota bacterium
CTGCTCGACGTCGTGCCTCACGACGTGGCCGAGTCCACCGACCTGGTGGCGGGCCCGGTGACCGGGGGCGCGCTGCTGGCCCACACGCTGGCGGGCCTGCTCGACGCGCGACGCAGCCTGACGCACCCACCGTGCCGGTTCGTCCCGTTTCACGTCAGCCCGACCGAAGGGCTGACCATCCGCCGCTTCTACGCGAAGCACCTGGCGGGCCAACGTGTCCTGCTGGCCGATGACGTGCGCAACACGGGCAAGACGTTCGAGCGATGTGCGTCGTTGGTGCGGGCGTCGGGAGGCACCGTGATCGGCACCGTCGAGATCTACGATCGACTCGAAGCGGTGGTCGACCTCGGGGTGCCGAACATCGCGCTCGTCGACTACGGAGCCCCCAAGAACTTCCCGGCCGACTCCTGCCCGCAGTGTCGCGCGGGCGTCCCCATCACGACCTTTTGATCACGACCCTGAAACCCGCCCTCGATCGGCTCTACCTCGAGTACGAGCTCGGCCGGCCGGTCGACGACCCGGTGCAGTTCATCTCGCGGTACGAGGATTCCGGGGATCGGGAGATCGTCGGATTCCTGGCCGCAGGCCTCGCCTTTGGCCGCGTCGCGAGCGTCATGCAGTCGGTGGAGCGAGTACTGGCCGTCATGGGCAGGAGCCCGGCCACCTTCGTGCGGGAGTTCGACCCGCGACGCGACGCTCGCGCAATGGACGGCCTGGTGCACCGCTGGACGAGAGGGGCGGACTTCGTCGCGCTGATGATCGTGCTGCGACATGTGCTGCGGGACGCCGGGAGCCTCGAACAGTTCTTCGCGCAAGGCCTGGCCACCCACGCCGCCGATGTCACCGAGGCGCTCGAGTCGTTTGCCGTGCGGGCGGGGCGCATGGATGTCCGGTCCGCATACGGAGGGCCGGACGTGCGACAGGGCGTGCGCTACTTCTTTCCGAAGCCGTCGAGCGGGAGCGCGTGCAAGCGGCTCAATCTGTTCCTTCGCTGGATGGTGCGCCGGGATGCGATCGACCCCGGGGGCTGGTCGGCCGTCAGGCCGTCACAGCTCGTCATCCCGCTCGACACGCACGTGATTCGCGTGGGCCGGTGCCTTGGACTGACGCGTTATGCGAGCCCCGGCTGGCGCATGGCTGC
Organism: Acidobacteriota bacterium; assembly: GCA_017860085.1. Lineage (GTDB taxonomy): Bacteria > Acidobacteriota > Vicinamibacteria > Vicinamibacterales > JAFNAJ01 > JAFNAJ01. The sequence continues at coordinate 1,142 of JAFNAJ010000039.1, forward strand.
CGACATCACGGCCTCGCTTCGACGGATCGATCCTGACGATCCGGTGAAGTACGACTTCGCGCTGTGCCACCTCGGGATGAGCGGCGCCTGCCGCTTCAATCAGCCTCGAAGGGTGTCGTCGTGTCCGCTCGATGGGGTATGCCGGCCAGCGCCGCGTAGACGTCGAGCGTCTCGCGCACCATCCGCTCGAGAGTGAAGAGCCGTTCGACGCGAGCCCGACCAGCCTGTCCGAACGCTTCGCGCGTGGCTTGATCGCGCAGCAGGCGCACGAGCGCGGTCGCCATGGCGTCGGGCGACCTGGGTGGTACCAGCAGGCCGGTCTCGCCGTTGGCGACCACCTCCGGCACGCCCCCCACGGCGGTGGCCACGACCGGCTTGCCACACGCCATCGCCTCGAGAACCGGCACCCCCAGACCCTCACTCGTCGAGCTGGCGGCGAACACGTCGAAGCTCTTGAGCAGGCTGAGGGCGTCGGGGCGAAAGCCGACCAGCATGACGTGGCGCTCGAGGTGGAGGTGTTTCACCCGGTGCTCGAGCGTCGCGTGCAACTCGCCCTCGCCGATGATGACGAACCTGGCGTCCGGTGTGGCTTTCAGGACGAGCGCGGCGGCCTCGATGAGGTCCGCGTGCCCCTTGTGCGTCGAGAGGGACCCGATGGCGCCGACGACCGGCACGCCGTGCGGCAGCCACAGTTCGGCGTGCACGTTGCCTGCTGGGGCGCGATCCACGCGATCGATGTCGATACCCTCGCGCACGACGACCGTACGTTCGGCCGGGATGCCGTCGGCCATGAGCGACTGGCGGATCGACTCGGACGCACAGAGGAAGCGGTCAACGAGGCTGTACTTCCAGCGCGAGAACGCGTGCTGCTGCATGCGGGTCTGGACGCGCCGCGTGACGGCCAGGGCCGGGTGCGGACTCCTGGCGTCGAGCGACAGCGCCAGGGCCGCCATCGCGACCGCGTGCGGGTCGTTGGCGTGGACGACATCGGGCTTGAGGCGACGGACGAGCCGGCTCAACCGCCAGGCGGCAGCAAAGTCCATCTCCGTCCGCGAGGCGAGGGGAATCAGGTCGGGTCCCTCGGAGGCCCTGCGGTGGAGCTCGCCGTCAGGATGCGCGACCAGTGCCGCCCGGTGCCCCGCTGCCCGGAGCCCCATCACCGTGTGCAGTACCCGGCTCTGTCCGCCCCGCCAGCTCCGCGCCGTGTCGACGTGCAGCGAGAACATGCCTTGATTCCCAGAGCTTCGCGAACTTCAGGAACACGTAGTACGCACCGAGCACCGACACGACGAAGCCTGGCACCCCGTCGCGGATGCCACCGCGCAGCAGGTAGTTCCTGATGAACGCGGCGGGCGGGTACACGAGCACGTCGATGCCACGCGGCACATGGCCCTCGCGGTCGAGTTGCCGGGCCGCCAGCGTCGAGTATCGGTCGATCTTCTCGAGGTAGTGCGAGAGGTCCCTGAACGGGTAGTGCTGGAGCTCGGCCTTCAGGTAGCCGACCGGGCCCTCGAGCTGCACGGACTCGTGCACTTCGCGACCGCTCCACCGGCCCGCGCGGCGATCGTAGAGCCGCAGCTGATAGTCCGGATACCAGTCGGTCGTGCGAAACCAACGTCCGAGGAACCAGGCGACCCTGGGCATCCGGTAGCCCCGACTGTCGGCTCCCTCGGTGAGCACGCGACGAATCTCGAGCGCCAGCGCCGGCGACACCCGCTCGTCAGCATCGATCGACAGGATCCAGTCGTGGGTGGCGATCGACGCACCGTGGTTCTTCTGGGCTCCATAGCCCTCCCACGGGCGGACCACCACCCGGCTCGTGAACCGGCGGGCGCGGGCGACGGTGTCGTCCGTGCTTTCGGCGTCGACGACGATCGTCTCGTCGGCCCAGGCGACCGACTCGAGTGCCGCCTCGATGTGGGCGGCTTCGTTCTTCGCGATGATGACGACCGAGAGACCCGGCACGCCGCGAGTGTAGCAAAATCCGTGCGGCGCACGGCGTTCGAGCAGAAGGGGACGGGCCCGCGGCCCGTCCCGCTCTGGCGTGCTACCGCGACTGTCCCTGGGTGATCGCGGTGGCCGTCTGCGTACCGACGGTGGTCGCCAACGCGCCGCCGCCGCTCGCCAGGGCGATGCCGCCACCACCCAGCGCGGCCTCCTGGATGGCTTCGTAGTCCACGCGCGACTTGGCGTAGTCGACCAGGGCCCGCAGCTCGGCATTGCGCGCCGACGTCAGGTCGCGCTGCGCCTGGAAGACAAGGAAGCTGGTCGACATGCCGACGCCGAACTTCTTCTGCTCGGCCTCGAGCCGTCGCTCGGAGAGCACGCGCGACGAGCGGGTCGCATCGACACGCTTCACGTTGGTGTTGACCTGCCGGGCCGCGTCGCGCACCTGGGTGGAAATCTGCAGCTCGAGGTTCTGCAGCTGCAGCTGCCCTTGCTGCAGCTCGAGCTTGGTGCGCGCCACGCTGGTCTCGGCAGCACTCGTGCCCAACGGGTAGCTGAGGGTGACACCCAGCGCCCACGTCGGGTACTTGAACGAATACACGTCACCCTGCACGTTCCAGAACCCGTAATCGGCCTCGCCAATGACCGGTCCTGGCGGGAATCCTGGCTCTCGAATGAGCTCGGTGCCGCCGACACCAGCCCCGTTGAGTTCTGCCTGGAAGTTCAGCTGCGGCAGGACCTGGTTGCGGTAGTACTTCAGGTTGGTGTCGACGTTCTCGAGCTGCTTGCGAGCCTGGATGAGATCCGAGCGCTTCTGGAGCGCGCTCGTCACGGCTTCCTGTTCGCTGACCGGCTGGAGCAGCTGGAACTGCCCCTGGTAGCCGGTGGGTTCGAGCGTGGCCGTCCAGAAGTCCGGTGCCTTCATGTCGTAAATGAGCGCACGCAGGCGATCCTCCGCTTGCGTGATCGCCGACTCGGCCACGATCACGGCTTCCTCGTTGCGCGCCACCTCCGATTCGGCCTCGACGATGTCGATCGGGGCCATGGTACCGACCCTGACGCGCGTCTGGTTGTCCTTGAGCGTCTGCCGAGCGAGCTCGAGCGACTGCTTCTGGGCCTCGAGATTGTTGATGGCGTAGGCCAGCTCCCAGAACGCATTCTTGACCGAGCGAACCGTGTTCACCACGGTGGAACGCAACTGCTCATCGGAGATCTCGCGATTGCGCTTGGCGATGACCAACTGCGTGCGGGTGGTGTCGGTGCCGAAGTTCCTCAGGAGCGGCTGCTCGAAGCTGAGCGCGAGCCCCGAGCGCAGGCGCGGGTTGAACGTGTAGAACTGGTTGTTGGTGTCGAGGCGGTTGTTGTTCCAGCCTACCGAGTAGTTGGCGCCCCACGGCAGCAGTTGGGCGACGCCCACGTTGCCGACCAGCGTGTCGGTCGTCACGGTTTCGCGGGTGCCTGAGAGCAGCGAGTCCGGAGGATCTTCTGCGCTGTTGTAGTTGAAGAGACCCGTCAGGTTGGGCGTCCAGGCTGTCTGCACCTGGCGGACGTTCTGGTCCTGCACCAGCGGGCTGATCCGTTCCACCAGCAGGTCGAGGTTGTTCTCGAGTCCCAGGCGCACGGCCTCGTCGATCGTCAACGTCTTCGTCGGGCGGGCCGGCTCGGCGGCAGGCTGCTGGGCGGCTGCCGACGTGCTGATGGATTGCGCGAGCCCCCACGCGGGCAGGGTGACGACGAGGACCGCCGCCGCGAGTGCTCGCTCGGCGGACTTCATGACCAGGCGCATCGCTTCGTTCTCCACGGTGATGTCGACAGTCCCGGGTGGATCTGCGGCTCGCGGCCTCTCGGCGCGTGCCGGGGCTCTCGGGGACCTCCAGAGTAGACGAATCCGGCCGCAGCCGGGTTCGCCGATTGTATACTGCCACCCCGGCGCCCGCCCTGCCGGCGGGGGCGCCGCTGATGCTGATGCAGCACGGGCCGTCGTTTCTGGAGCCCGGCGCAGGAGGTCCGCATGGACTCGGCCGCCGTCATCGACCTGTTCCGCAAGACCGGGGCCCTGCTCGAGGGACACTTCCGGCTCTCGTCAGGGCTGCACAGCACCGGCTACCTGCAGTGCGCCCTCGTGCTGCAGTACCCCGCCTACGCCGAGGCTCTCGGCCAGGCCCTCGGGGCCGCGGCCAGATCGCTAGGCGCGAACGCGGTGCTCTCGCCCGCGCTCGGCGGCGTGGTGATCGGGCAGGAAGTGGGGCGCGCGCTCGGCGTGCGCGCGCTCTTTGCCGAGCGACAGGGGGGACTGCTGACGCTCCGGCGAGGGTTCACCCTGGGTCCCGACGACCGCGTACTCGTGGTCGAAGACGTCGTGACCACGGGCGGGTCGACGCGCGAGACCATGGATGTTGCCCGTGCGACCGGGGCGTCGATCGTCGGCGCCGCGGCCATCATCGATCGTGGCGGAGCGGCCAGCCTGGACGTGCCATTCCACGCGCTTGCCACGGTCGGCCTTCCCACGTATGACCCGGATGCGTGCCCGCTCTGCGCGCAGGGTATGCCCGTGGTCAAGCCCGGGTCGAGGCCCACGTAGCCCGGCCCCGAAGCCGGGGGCCGGCGGGCGGCCGGGAGGCGCCGTGCGCATCATCAAATTGACGCTCGCCTACGACGGGACCGACTTCGTGGGCTGGCAGCGGCAGGCTGACGGCCTCTCGGTGCAGGGTGTCGTGGAGGCCGCGCTGGCACCACTCGACGAGCGGCCGGTGGCCGTCGCCGGGGCCGGGCGCACGGACGCGGGCGTCCACGCCCGGGGCCAGGTCGCCAGCTTCGGCCTCGAACACGCGATCTCCCCCAGTAGCCTCGTGCGGGCCATCAATGCCCGGGTGCCGCCGACGGTACGCGCCCTTTCGGCAGAGCACGCGCCAGAGGACTTCCACGCGCGGTTTTCTGCACGCCAGAAGACCTACCGCTATGCGTTGCTCGCCTCCCCGATCGCCGACCCGTTCACGCAGCGCTACGCCTGGCACGTCGCCGACCGGCTCGACGTGGCGGCGATGGTCGATGCCTTCCGTCGCGTGGAAGGCTGCCACGATTTCTCGGCGTTCCAGGTCGCCGGCAGCGACGTCCGCGACACGATCCGTACCGTGAGTGCCGCCCGCGCAACTGTGCGCTCGCTCGACTGGTGCGGCACGCAGGCCGGTCGCGCGTTCGTCCTCGCCTTTGAACTGACCGGCGACGGCTTCTTGCGCCACATGGTGCGGAGCATCATCGGCACCGTGGTCGAGGTGGGACGGGGGCGCCGGGAGCCGGCGAGCATCGATGGTCTGCTCGAGGGCGCTCCACGCAGCGAAGCTGGGCCGACCGCTCCGCCGCAAGGCCTGTGCCTGCTGCGGGTGACCTACTAGCCGCCTGTTGCTCGATGCCGCTAACGCCCGGTATCATAGGAAGTTACGTTTTGGAGCTCAATGGCCCTGACTGACCTCCTCGCCTGGGTGCCCTCCGGCTCGCCAGACGAGGCGCTCGCACGTCGGATCGATGCCGACCGCTTGCCCGCCCACGTGGCGATCATCATGGACGGCAACGGCCGGTGGGCGGCCAGGCGGCACCTTCCGCGGGTGGAGGGCCACCGGGCCGGCATCGAGGCCGTCCGGGACGTCGTCGAAACCTCGGCACGCCTGGGCCTCCGGGTTCTCACGCTCTACGCGTTCTCGGTCGAGAACTGGAAGCGTCCGGCGACCGAGGTCGGGACGCTGATGACCCTCCTGAAGCGCTACCTGCGCCTCGAGATCGACGCGCTCACCAAGAACAACATCCGGTTCAATGTCGTGGGTCGACGCGAGGGTCTTGCCCCGGACATCCAGCACGAGCTGGGGTCGGCCGAGCAGCGCACCTCGAGCAACACCGGCACCATCTTCAACATTGCGCTCAATTACGGCGGCCGGGCCGAAATCGTCGACGCGGCCAGGCGCGCGCTGACCGCCGGTCTGACGCCGGACCAGCTTGACGAGCAGCAGTTTGCCCGGTTCCTCTATACCGCCGGACAGCCCGACCCCGACCTGCTCATCCGCACGAGTGGCGAGCTGCGCGTGAGCAACTTCCTGCTCTGGCAGATTGCCTACGCGGAGATCTGGGTGACCGACACCTTGTGGCCGGACTTCCGCCGGCGTCACCTGCTCGAGGCCATCATCGACTACCAGAAGCGTGACCGCCGCTACGGGGGCATCAACCAGCCGGCGCTTGCCGGGCGGTGACGTGACCCGTATCCTCAGCGCCCTCGTGATCATCCCCATCGTCGTGGGGACCATCTGGCTGGCGCCGGCGTGGGCGACGCTCGTCCTGGCCATGCTCGCGGCGGGGATGGCGTTTCTGGAGCTGGCCCGACTGGCCGGCGCTGACGCCGGCTCGTCGACGACGATGGTCTCAGGCGTGGCGACGCTGGCGGTCTGTGCCGCGTTGGGCGGACTGGGCCGGGCCGTCGAGGCGCCGCTGCTGGCAGCCGTGATCGCGGTTGGCGCTGCCGCGGTCGCGCGGGGCCGTACCGACGAGGATGTGGTTCGCCACGCGGCGGTGGCGTTGTTCCCGGTGTTGTACCTGGGACTCCCGCTCGGGGCGGCTGCGGCGATTCGCCAGGATTGGGGTGCAGCCGCGCTGCTCGCCCTTCTGGCGACGACCGTCGTCAGCGACACGGCGCAGTTCTACGGTGGGCGGCTGCTCGGCCGGCGCGCCCTGGCCCCGACGATCAGCCCCAAGAAGACGGTCGAGGGTGCCGTGTCGGGCCTGGTGGTGGGCGGGGCCGTGCTGCCGCTGCTGGGACCGTGGGCCTTGCCCGGCGTCGACGTGCGAATGCTGATCGTGCTTGGACCAACGCTCGTCGGTCTCGGGATCGTGGGCGACCTCTTCGAATCGCTGCTCAAGCGAAGTGCCGGTGTGAAAGACGCGTCGTCCGTGATCCCCGGGCACGGCGGCGTGCTCGATCGGATCGACAGCGTGCTGTTCGCGGCGCCGTTCTACTACCTGTGCCTGCGGGCCGTGCTCTGAGCCCGATGAAACGCATCGCCATTCTTGGTTCGACCGGGTCGATCGGGCGCAGCGCGCTCGCCGTGGTGGACGCGCATCCCGAGCGACTCACCGTGACGGCACTCGCCGCTGGTCGCAATGCCACGCTGTTTGCCGAGCAGGTCGAGCACGTCAGGCCCCGCGCGATTGCGATGGCGACCGAGGCGGCGCTGCTCGAGGTCAAGCCGTTGCTGCGCGCGCAGACGTGCCACCGGGTCGGGGTGTTCACCCATGGATCCCGCGGCCTGGCCGAGGTGGCCACGCAGCCCGACGTCGACCTCGTGCTCTGCGCTTCGTCCGGGACGGCGGCGCTCGAGGCCGTCTTGGCAGCCATCGCGTGCGGGAAGACCATTGCGCTGGCCAACAAGGAAGTGCTGGTGATGGCCGGCTCGCTGGTCATGGCGGCCGCGCGCCGCCACGGCGTGGCGATTCTACCCGTCGACAGCGAGCACAACGCGATCCACCAGTGCCTGCACCAGCGACTGCCCGAGGAAGTGTTGCGGCTGATCCTGACCGCCTCGGGCGGGCCCTTCCGCGATTTCAATCGCCAGGCCCTCGAGCGCGTGACCCCGGACGCCGCGCTGCAGCACCCCACGTGGCGCATGGGCCGCAAGATCACGATCGACTCGGCCACGCTGATGAACAAGGGGCTCGAGGTCATCGAGGCCCACTACCTGTTCGACATGGAGCCGGGGCGCATCGACGTGCTGGTGCACCCGCAGTCGGTGGTGCACTCGCTGGTGGAGTTGCGCGACGGCTCGGTCATCGCGCAACTTGGCGTGACCGACATGCGTCTTCCGATCCAGTACGCCTTCTCGTACCCGGAACGCTGGATCGGAGCGTTGCCACCGCTGGACCTCGCGCGCTTTCGCACGCTGGAGTTCCTGGAGCCCGACCATGATCGCTTTCCGTGCCTCGGGCTGGCCTACCAGGCGCTGGCGAAAGGTCGGTCGTTTCCCATCGTCCTGAATGCGGCAAACGAGGTGGCGGTGGCGGCCTTCCTCGAGGAGCGGGTTGGCTTCGGCGACATCCCGCGGGTGATCGCGGAGGCTCTCGAGGCGCACGACCGACTGGGCGCATCCGACCCGCGCGACCTCGAGGAAGTGCGAGCGGTGGACCGATGGGCGCACGAGCGTTCGCGCGAAGCCGTCGGCAGGCTACAATCGAGTTTACGGGGTTGACCAATTGACCACGCTGTTGTCATTCATCTTCGTGTTGGGTGTCGTGGTGTTCGTGCACGAGCTGGGCCACTTCCTGGTGGCGCGGTGGCACGGCATCCGCGTGCTCACCTTTTCGCTGGGGTTCGGGCCCAAGGTCTTCACGGTCCGCCGCGGCGATACCGACTACTGCCTCAGCGCCATTCCTCTTGGCGGCTACGTCAAGATGGCGGGCGAGAACCCGGATGATCCGAGAACCGGGCGGCAGGACGAGTTCCTCTCCAAGGGCAAGTGGCAGCGATTCCAGGTGCTGGTGGCTGGCGCCACGATGAATGTGCTGCTCGCGCTCGTGGTGATGACCTTCGTGCTGCACCAGGGCGCCGATGTGCCCGCGTACGAGGAGCAGCCCCCGGTGGTCGGCTCGGTCGTCGAGGGTTCGCCCGCCAAGGTCGCGGGTGTGCAGCCCGGCGATCGGATCGTGAGCGTGCAGGGGCGAGACGTGGCCACGTGGAACGAGGCGTTCATGGCCATGGCCCCGCTTGGAGGCCAGCGCGTCGACCTCGTGGTCCAGCGGGGGTCCGAGCGGCTGGCGTTGTCGATGACGGCCGGCGGCGGCGTGCGATTCCAGCCCGGCGACGTAGGCGTCCTGCCCGAGCTGCACCCTCAGGTGATGGCGGTGACGCGGGGCGAGCCGGCAGACAAGGCCGGCATCGTACCCGGTGACGTGGTGCTCGCGGTGGGCGGCGAACCCATCACGCAGGACATGCCGCTGGTGAAGCGCATCAACGAGAGCGCCGGCGTGCCCCTGCGCCTGACCATCCGCCGCGGCACGGCGCTTCGCGACGTCGAGGTCACGCCGGCCAAGAAGGGCGCCGTGGGCCTCATCGGGGTGCAGTTGAGCCCGTTCGAGGTCCGCCGTATCGACCCCACGTTCGTCCAGGCCATCGGGATGAGCGCGCAGCGGAACCTCGAGTGGTCGACGCTGATCTTCCAAACGATCAAGGGCTTGGTGAGCGGCGAGGCCTCGCCGAGGCAGTTGGTCGGCCCTGTGGGGATCGCCCAGTTGTCGGGAGGCGCGGCGCAGATGGGCTGGCTGGCGCTCTTCACGTTCATGGCGATGATCAGCTTGAATCTCGGCATCGTGAACCTGTTGCCCATCCCCGTGCTGGACGGCGGCCACATTTTCATCCTTGCGCTCGAAGGATTGGCGCGACGCGACTTCAGCATGCGCTTGAAGGAGCAGATGCTGATGGCCGGGTTCATGGTGCTGATGGTGCTGATGGTCACCGTGATCTACAACGATCTCACGCGCATCGAGTGGATCGAGCGCCTGATGCCCTGGCGGTAACGGACGAGTGGAGGCAGGAATGGAACAACGTCGGTTCGGTCGGGCCGTGTGGCTGGGTATGGCGGGGGCGCTGCTCGGGGCGGCGAGCCTCGCGTGGGCGCAGGCGGCGGTCACCGAGGACGACATCCTGCGGCTGCAGGTGGGCGTCTACGACGCGCGCGAAGCACTTCGCGAGGTGTCGGCGACCGATCCGGCGCGCGCGGCCACGCTCGAAGCAGAGCTCGACGCGATCAGCGACGAGGCGGTCTTTCTGAAGATCCAGCTCCGCAAGCAGGGCCGCGTGGCACCGTCCGAACTCGAGGCGCTGACCGCGCGCCTCGACGAGGTGCGCGGCCAGATTGCGCGAGGCCCGGCGGCCGTGCCCGCCAGCGGCAGCGTGGGTGCGCCAGCGGTGGTCGCCACGGCTGGGCTCGTCCCGACAGGAGGCGCCGAGATTCCTGCCGGCCGCGAACTCGACGTGCGGCTTCGGGCACGGCTCGACTCGGAGACGGCCCAAGTTGAAGACCGGTTCGAGGCCTCGACGCTCGTGGATCTCTATCGCGACGGCCGCCTCGTCATCCCGGCAGGATCGGTCGTGCGCGGTGTCGTGAGCGCTGTCGACAAGGCCGGCCGCGCACAGCGGAGCTCGAGCCTCACCCTCAACTTCGATCAGATCACGATCCGGAGCGAAGCCTACCCCTTCAAGGCGAGCGCCACGCAGGCATTCCAGCAGAAAGGCGCCCGCGACGAAGTCGGGAAGCTCATCACGGGCGCCGGGCTCGGGGGCATTGTCGGTGGCCTGATTGGCGGTGGCATCGGCATCGCCGCCGGGGCTGTCGTGGGCACGACCGGCACGCTGCTCGCGACCGACGGACCGAATGTGGAGCTGCCAGCCGGGACCGTCGTGCGACTGCGGCTCGACGAACCGCTCCTGGTGCGCTGAGCCGGCCGTTTACACGGATTTCTCTCTCGCCAGCAAACCTCCCGCCCTCCAGGCTCGTCCTAGGGAATAGAGCTTCGAAACCTGGAGGGAGGTGAGCCCCAATGCTGCGAAGCATCGACTGGGATTTCTCGAGTACTGCTGAGTTCGTCGTGGCGACGGCGCTGGCCGTCCTGATCGCCGTCGCGCTCCTCGCTTGACCTGGCCCCTCCGCTCACACGCGGAGCGTCCATCCAGGGGTGGGAATTCCACGCCGCCGGGCGCGCCGGCGTCACGACCCTGACGACCACTGCGGTCGGGTGTCACCTCGCTGAGGGGGCTTCCGCCCCTCAGCGCCCGGGGCGTGCGCCCGGGATGTCGGCGGTCGCCAGATAGCTCTTGCGCGCGCGTGGCGACAAGCCCGGCTTCTTGAGACGAACCTCGAGCTTGTGCACCTTGCCGTCGAGGGTGGCAGGGGTGAAGCCCACCACGTACTGGCTGTGAAGCTCCTGCGCGACCCGGGTGAAGGTCGGTCCGAGCTCGTCC
>JAFNAJ010000375.1 GCA_017860085.1 Acidobacteriota bacterium
GATGCTCCCGGCCGAGAAGCTCTGGCCCATGAACGACGACTGGCGCTTCCACGCGGGCGGCGACGAGTTCAAGGACCTGACGCTCTTCACCGACGCCCTCGCGGCGCGCTACGGCAAACCCAGCAGCGTGGAGGACTTCGCGCGCAAGGCGCAGGCGCTCGCCTACGAGGGCCAGCGCGCGATGTTCGAGGCATTCGGCCGCAACAAGTACACCGCCACCGGCGTGATCCAGTGGATGCTCAACAACGCCTGGCCCTCGATGATCTGGCACCTCTACGACTACTACCTGCGGCCGGGCGGCGGGTACTACGGCACGAAGAAGGCCTGCGAGCCGATTCACGTGCAGTACTCCTACGATGACCGCTCGATCGTCGTCGTCAACGACACCCATGACGCGTTCGCCGGCGTCAGGGTGAAGGCCACGGTGCTCGACCTGAATCTCGCAGAGAAGTTCTCGCGAGAAGCCACGCTCGAGGTTGCGCCCGACGCAGTGGCTCGCGCCTTTGCGATCCCGAAGCTCGACGGCCTGACGAAGACGTACTTCCTTCGGCTCGCGCTGGCCGATTCTGGTGGCCGCACGCTCAGCACGAACTTCTACTGGCTCTCGACTCAAGAGGACGTGCTCGATTGGGAAAACACGAAGTGGTACTACACGCCCACGAAGACGCACGCCGACCTGACAGCGCTCGCGACGCTCCCGCCGACCACGCTGACCGTCCGGGCGACTGACGGCGGAACGGCGGCCCCGGACAGCATGGTGGTCACCGTGGAGAACGCTGGCAACGCGCTGGCGTTCCAGGTGCATCTCGAAGCGCTCGACCCGGCCAGCGGCGAAGAGATCCTGCCGGTGTTCTGGGAGGACAACTACTTTGCGTTGCTCCCGGGAGAACGCCGGGAGATTCGGGTGTCGTGGCCGGACGGTCGGCGGCCCGCCAGTCTGACGATCACGGCCGAGGCCTGGAACTCGGCCCGGCAATGAGCGTGAGCAACGCGACCGGCGGCGCCCGGGGAGACCAGCCGCACCTCAGGCGGGCGCTCACGTTGTGGGATCTCGTCTTCTACGGGATCGTGCTCATCCAGCCGACGGCTCCCATGGGCATCTTCGGCGTGGTCAGCCAGGAGGCCCGGGGACACGTCGTCACGACCATCCTCATCGGCATGTTCGCGATGCTGCTCACCGCGGTGAGCTACGGGAGGATGGCTCGGGCCTACCCCAGCGCAGGATCGGCCTTCACCTACGTCGGTGGGGAGCTGCACCCGTCCCTCGGGTACGCGACGGGCTGGAGCATGGTCATGGACTACGTGCTGAACCCGATCATCTGCACGATCTGGTGCAGCAAGGCGGCCATGAACGTGCTGCCGGAGGTGCCATACGTCGCCTGGGTCACGTTCTTCGCCGCGCTCTTCACGGCCATGAACCTCCGGGGCATCAAGGCCACCGCCCGCACCAATGAGATCCTGGCCGTGGCGCTCGGGGTCGTGGTCCTGCTGTTTCTCGGAGCGTCGGTGCGCTACCTGCTCGGCGTGCACCTCGGCTCGGCCGATCTCACGAGACCGTTCTACGACCCGGCCACGTTCTCGCTGCCGGTCGTGCTCACCGGCGCCTCGGTCGCGTGCCTCACCTACATCGGCTTCGACGGGATTTCCACGCTCTCGGAGGAGGTCGAGAACCCTCGGCGGAACATCATGCTGGCCACGGTGCTCACCTGTCTCATCACGGGCATCCTGGCCTCGCTGCAGGTCTACGCTGCGCAGCTCGTGTGGGGCAGCTGGACCGGCTTCCCAGATATCGACACGGCGTTCGTGCACGTGGCTGGCAAGGCCGGCGGTCCCGTGCTCTTCATGACCGTCAACATCGCGCTGCTCGTCGCCAACATCGGGTCTGGCTCCAGCGCGCACCTCGGGGCCGCCCGCCTGCTCTACGGCATGGGGCGCAGCAACGCGCTCCCCCGCGGGTTCTTCGGCGCGATCGATCCGCGCCGCAACATCCCGCGCAACAACGTGATCCTGGTCGGGGTCCTCGCCCTCGTCGGGGGACTCTCGTTGAGCTACCAGCTCGGCGCCGAGATGCTGAACTTCGGGGCCTTCATCGCGTTCATGGGCGTCAACCTGGCCGCCCTCGTACGCTATTGGTGGCGCGCCGACACGCGGCGTGTCAGCGCGCTGGTCCTCCCGCTGCTCGGCTTCCTCGTCTGCTTCTACCTCTGGCTCAGCCTGCGCTGGCCTGCCAAGGTGGCGGGAGCGCTGTGGCTGGGAGCCGGCCTGATCTACGGCGCGCTGAAGACACGTGGGTTCCGCAGGAACCTCGTGTCGTTCGACCTGCCGCCGGAGTAGACGACGAGAAAATGGGGACACTCATCTTTTCCGCGTGTCACCTAAAGTGGAAAAGATGAGTGTCCCCATTTCTTGTCTTACCGGTAGCTCAGCCCGAACCCGTACTCGAACAGCGGGCTCTCCTTCGGCTTCTCGCCCTTCGGGCCGACGTTGATCGGGATCTGCGCCATCGACTTCGGCCAGGAGTGGCTCAGCTTGCCGCTGGGGTTGTACTTCCCGAACAGCACATCGGCCACGCCATCACCCTCCGACCCGGGCAGCCACGCCGCAACAATGGCATCGGCCACGTCGAGGATCGGGTCGAGGATCATCGGCCGTCCGGAGATGAGCACCACCACCGTCGGCAGGCCCGACTGCTTCACCTTCTTCACGGTCGCCACATCGTCCGGATCGAGCTCGAGACTGACGCGGTCGCCCTTCATCTCGGCATACGGCAGTTCGCCGATGACGACGACTGCGGCCTGGGCGCCTTTGGGGACGTCGCCGAGTCGCGAGTAGGTCACCGTCGCTTTCGGCGCCGCGTTGCGGATGCCCTGGAGGATGGTCGTGCCCGGGACGATCGAGCCCGCGGAGCCCTGCCACGCGATGGTCCACCCGCCGCTCTGGATGCCGATGTCATCGGCGGCCTTCCCGGCTACGACGATGCTCGAGAGCGTGCCGGCGAGCGGCAGCGCCGCGTTCTTGTTGACGAGCAGCACCTGCGACTCGCGCACGGCCTGGCGCGCCACCGCGCGGTGCTCCGGCGAGCCCACCTTCGACATGAGCGACGGGTCGCCGAACGGCTTCTCGAACAGCCCCATCTGGAACTTCACGGTGAGAATCCGTCGCACCGCCTCGTCGATGCGCGCCATCGGGATCTTCCCGCTCTCGGCCAGCTTCTTCAGCTCGACGTAGGTCTGCTCGTAGTTGTCCGACTGCATCAGCATGTCGACGCCGGCGTTGACCGACTTCTGGATCTGATCGCTGAAGCTGCCCGGCAGTTGCTCGATGGCCTTCCAGTCGGAGACGACGAAGCCCTTGAAGCCGAGCTGGCCGACCAGCACGTCGGAGAGCAGGTACTTGTGGCCGTGCAGCTTCTCGCCGTTCCAGCTGTTGTAGGACGCCATCACCGTGGCGGCGCCGGCCTTGATGGAAGGCCCGTAGCCCGCCAGGTGCACGGCCCGCAGCGTCGCCTCGTCTACTTCCGTGTTGCCTTGATCGATGCCGCGCGTGGTGCCGCCGTCGCC
>JAFNAJ010000376.1 GCA_017860085.1 Acidobacteriota bacterium
GCTCTGGCTTGCCTACCGAACCGCACGGCGTTTCTGCGGTGATGCTGTTGCCCTTGTTGCCCTGATGGCTCTGGTGCTCAGTGTCGGGCACATCTTCTGGTCGCAGAGCATCCGATACTACATGTTGGTGCTGGCGTTCCAAATGCTGAGCATTCACGAGTTCCTGAATGGCCTGCAGCAGCCGGCGTTTCGGTCGTGGCTGCTGGCCGTTCTCTGGCTGCTGCTGGGGATGGCGACGCATTTGAGCGCCGCCCTGCTCGCGCCTGTCTATGGGGTCTTCTGGACCCTGACGCTCCTCCGGAGCGGGGCGGCACGGCACAGGGGACTGACGGTCATCGCGTTCTCCGTGGTGATCATGGGCGTGTCTGCGCTGGGGCTGTACCTGCTCACAGCTCTCAGCGGGACGATGAGTTTCCAGACATCGCCTTTGCCGGTCGGGGTCCTGGTACGGCTTGTGGCGTACGGCGGTGTGCCAGCCTGCGGGCTCGCGCTGCTGGCTTGCTTCTCGCGCGAGAGACGCTCGCCAGCCTTCGCCTTCTGGGTTCTCCTCGTCGCGGTGCCCCTCGTCGAGATCGTCGTGATCCACCGCCTGAACCTCTGGTACGCGGTGTGGAACCACGCCATGGTGAGCATGGTCGGCATCGCGGTGCTCGCCGGCTACGGGTGGCTTGCGCTTGAACGCTCGGTGCCACGCCGGGCGGCCCTCACCGTCGGGTGTCTCGCGGTTGGAGCGTCCCTGCTGTTGGTGATGCTCTACTTCACGGCGGCACATGGCGACCGTCCGCGTTGGCGGGATGCGACTCTGGCGCTCCAGAGAGACATGGTGCACCGGGCAGGAGCGAGGCCGGACATCTACGCCGACGTCCCGGGTGTTGTCGCGCACTATCTTGCAGTCCCTCCCGGGGAAACGATGGGGCATCCGTCTGTGCATCAGCCTGACCGCCGGGTTCCACAGCCGACGGTGGGGCGCGAGTCGTACTACGTTGTCGAGAAGCGCCTGCTTGCTTTGCAGACGGCGGCGTGGTTTCGGGAGCAGTGCGCGGAGATTGGCCGTTTTCCAGCGAGGCTGATCGTTCGCGATAGAACCGTGCTGGTGTATCGCTGCTCTGCCATGCCCTAAAACGACCACTCGCGTGAGCTGCCAGGTGATCGCTCCGGCGCTCGAGCGGGGTGCTCAGCAGGGAGCAGTCGAGATCTTGAACACCCATGACACAAGCCGCTATCCTTTTCAGGATCTGAGCGTGACACCAGGACCGAGCCGGCCTGGTCGGGCCCGCGGTCGTCAGGGTGAAGTGAACGCGAAGAGGTCGGGTGCCTGCGCCCCGCGAGCGCATCCCCGAGCGGGTGGTGCAACGGATCGTGAAGAGAATTCCCGGAGTGACAGCCGGGCTGCCCCCCAGCACAGGAGAGGTCGACATCAAACATGGACAACGAACAGAAGTGCCCGTTCTCGGGCAAGGCGCACAGCGGCACGTCGAACCGCGACTGGTGGCCGAACCAGTTGAACCTGAAGGTTCTCCACCAGAACCCGCCCGCGGGCGATCCGATGGGCACGGCGTTCGACTACGCCGAGGAGTTCAAGACCCTCGATCTCGACGCCCTGAAGAAGGACATCGAGGCGGTGATGACGACCTCGCAGGACTGGTGGCCGGCCGACTACGGCCACTACGGGCCGTTCTTCATCCGGATGGCCTGGCACAGTGCAGGCACGTACCGCATCAGCGACGGCCGCGGAGGCGCAGGGTCCGGCACGCAGCGCTTCGCGCCTCTCAACAGCTGGCCCGACAACGCGAACCTCGACAAGGCGCGCCGGCTGCTGTGGCCGATCAAGCAGAAGTACGGGCGGAAGATCTCGTGGGCCGACCTGATGATCTTCGCCGGCAACTGCGCCCTGGAGTCGATGGGCTTCAAGACATTCGGGTTCGGCGGCGGGCGCGAGGATGTCTGGGAACCCGAACAGGACATCTACTGGGGGGCTGAGCGCACGTGGCTGGGAGACGAGCGCTACAGCGGCGATCGGCAGCTCGAGAATCCCCTCGCCGCCGTGCAGATGGGCCTCATCTACGTGAACCCGGAAGGGCCGAACGGCAACCCGGACCCCCTCGCCGCCGCCATGGACATTCGAGAGACGTTCCGGCGCATGGCGATGAACGACGAGGAGACGGTGGCGCTCATCGCGGGCGGGCACACGTTCGGCAAGACACACGGCGCGGGTGATGCGAAGCACGTCGGCCCCGAACCCGAGGCGGCTCCCCTCGAGGACCAGGGGCTCGGCTGGAGGAGCAGCTACGGCACCGGCAAGGGCGCGGACACCATCACCAGTGGCCTCGAGGTCACCTGGACCACGACACCCACCAAGTGGAGCAACAACTTCTTCTGGAACCTCTTCGGCTACGAGTGGGAGCTGACCAAAAGCCCGGCTGGTGCGCACCAGTGGAAGCCGAAGCACGGCATGGGTGAGGGCACGGTCCCGGACGCCCACGATCCATCGAAACGCCACGCGCCGGCCATGCTCACCACCGACCTCGCGCTCCGGTTCGACCCGGCCTACGAGAAGATCTCGCGCCGCTTCTTCGAGCACCCGGAGGAGTTCGCAGATGCCTTCGCCAGGGCGTGGTTCAAGCTGACGCACCGTGACATGGGGCCCATCGCGCGGTATCTGGGCCCGCTGGTACCTGCGGAGCCGCAGCTGTGGCAGGACCCCGTCCCGCCGGTGACCTACGAACTCATCAACCCGCAGGACATCGCCGCTCTCAAGGGCAAGATCCTCGCCTCCGGACTCTCGATCTCCCAACTGGTCTCGACCGGCTGGGCGTCGGCCGCGACGTTTCGCGGCACCGACAAGCGCGGTGGCGCCAACGGGGCTCGCATCCGCCTCGCGCCGCAGAAGGATTGGGACGTCAACAATCCGCCCGAGCTGGCCAAGGTGCTGCAGACCCTGGAGGGGATTCAGCAGGCGTTCAACGACGCGCAGGCCGGCGGGAAGAAGAGGGTTTCGCTGGCCGACCTGATCGTGCTGGGCGGGTGTGCGGCGGTTGAGCAGGCCGCAAAGAACGCCGGATACGACGTGCAGGTGCCCTTCACGCCGGGACGCACGGATGCGTCGCAGGAGCAGACCGACGTGGAATCCTTCGCCGTGCTCGAGCCGACGGCCGACGGGTTCCGCAACTACCTCGGACCGGGACACCAGCTGCCGGCCGAGCACCTGCTGCTCGAGCGGGCCCGCCTGCTGACGCTGAGCGCTCCCGAGATGACCGTGCTCGTGGGCGGCATGCGTGTCCTCAATGCGAACACCCGGCAGTCGAACGCCGGCGTGTTCACCAAGCGGCCCGGGACGTTGACCAACGACTTCTTCGTCAACCTCCTCGACCTGGACACGGCGTGGCAGCCGACCTCCGGCGCCGCGGACGCCTTTGCGGGCCGCAGCCGTGCAACGGGCGATCTCAAGTGGACCGGCAGCCGCGTCGACCTCGTCTTCGGGTCGAACTCCGAGCTCCGTGCCCTCGCGGAGGTCTACGCGTGCGACGACGCGCGGGAGAAGTTCGTGC
>JAFNAJ010000377.1 GCA_017860085.1 Acidobacteriota bacterium
CACGATCGACGGTGACCGTCTCACCCGCCCGCAGCTTGGCGAGGATCCACGGGAAGCTGGCGGCTGCCGACGTGGGCGACAGGGGCACGTCGTGTTCGGGCCGCGTCCAGGAGTGGGTGAACAGCAGGTCGTCGCCGCTGACTTGCCACAGCGAACTGCGGTCCAAATCGAGCGCCGCCACGATCTGGCGCTGGCTGTCGATGATGGCGCCGTCCACCTCGCCTGGCGGGATGTTGACGAACCGCGCGGCCAGGTTGGACATCATCTGTTCGAAGCGGAGACGCTCGGGACTCTCGGGGTCAGCGAGCGTCCGTTCGGTGGCGGGGTCCGCGGCGTGGCCGCCGACGCCTGGGCCCGGCGCCTCGCCGACCCTGTCGTGATTGGCCACCGCCTCTCTCCTGTGAGGAGACATCTCTGGATGATAGCTCAGTCGCAGGGCGGGTCCGACATGCGGGGGGGCCTCCTCCCGGATGGAGTCGACGCGCCATCCACCGACCCCAATCGCTGAACCCGGCCATGGCCAAGTCCTTGACTGCGGGAGGCTTGCTGCTCCTGCCCTCGGGAGCCGCTGCGCTGGCACGGCCTCTGCTCACCTGAGCGACTGACGGAAGCCGTCCAACCGGCTCACGGTCGAGCAGGTGACAGGGGTGCTGGGAGGTGTCTGATGGCGTGTTCGCCGGTTCACATGACCGCTCAGTGGACCGTCCCGCCCGGGCAGACGAGCACGATTGCGACCGCCCTGCAGGCGTTGATGCTCGCCACCAAACACGAACACGGGTGCATCGCCTGCCTGCTCGAGACCGAGGTGGGCGAGCGGGTTACCCTCCGCTACGAGGAACTGTGGCAGACCGAGGAAGATCTCAGACAACGAATTCAATCGGTCAGGTTCGCGGAGCTCGCGGGCCTGGTGGAGTCGGCCACGGAGCAGCCGCGCATCGAGTTCACGCTGCCAACCGGCACTCGCGGTCTCGACTACGCCGACGAGGTGCGTCGAGGAACGGAGAGCGTCAAGTGAAGACCTGCCATTCATCAGGGAGAGTAGGTATGACAGAACGTACGCGCAACGGGCAGCACGGATGCCCCAGACGCGACCGAGTCATGGGCTGGCTGCTGATCGCGTGGCTGGGGACTGGCGCCTCGACGGCCTCGGCCCAGGCGACTGCCCAGCAACCGCCGCAGGAACCCAAGCCGTGGATGGAGATCTACGGCTTCGCCATGCTGGACATCGGCCAGAACTTCACCCGGATCAGCCCGGACTGGTACGACACCATGCGGGTCACGAAGCTGCCCACTTTCGAGAAGGAGTACGGCGAGGACGGCGACACGTTCGCCAGCGTCCGCCAGACCCGGTTCGGCGTGCGAACGTCCTCGCCAACCAAGCTCGGCGAGCTGAAGACGCAGTTTGAGTTCGAGTTGTTCGGCACGGGTGTCGACGCGGGTCAGACCACGTTCCGCCTGCGTCATGCGTACGGCGAGCTCGGGGCGGTCGGCGCCGGCCAGTACTGGAGTCCGTTCATGGACATCGACGTGTTCCCCAACTCGCTCGAGTACTGGGGGCCCACCGGCATGGTCTTCTTCCGCAACGTGCAGGTGCGGTGGATGCCCATCAAGGGCGATACGCGGCTCACCCTCGCGATCGAACGCCCGGGCGCCAGCGCCGACCAGGGTGTCTACGCCGACCGGATCGAGTTGGAGAACGTCAAGGGACGCTTTCCGCTGCCCGACTTCTCTGGCGAGTACCGCATCGGCCGGCCCTGGGGCTACGTCGAGATCGCCGGCATCCTGCGGTACATCGCCTGGGACGATGTGCTCGACGACGAGTTCGACCTCTCGGGCGATGCGACGGGCTGGGGCGTGAACCTCAGCTCCAACCTCAAGGCCGGTCCGCGGACGACCATCCGGCTGCAGGTCATGTACGGCGAAGGCGTCGAGAACTACATGAACGACGCCCCGGTGGACATCGGCATCGTGAACAACTTCAGCAATCCGCGCACGCCCATCCTTGGCAAGGCTCTCCCAATCGTCGGCGTCGTCGCGTTCCTGGACCACAACTGGAACGACCGGTGGTCGAGCGCGATTGGGTACTCGCGGACCGACATCGACAACACCGAAGCCCAGCTGCCGGAGGCCTACAAGACGGGGCAGTATGCGCTCGGCAACCTGCTGTTCACGCCGGTGCCCAACATGATGGTGGGCGGCGAGCTCCAGTGGGGCCGGCGCGAGAACTTCTCGGACGGCTTCCAGTACGACGGTTTCAAGATCCAGTTCTCCTTCAAGTACAACTTCTCCCACAAGCTGGGAGGTTAGCGATGAATCAGCTGGCTCGTCGTGTGGGTGTTGGAGCGCTCGTCCTCGGCCTCGCCGCGTCAATCCTCACAGTGCCCGCGCTGCGCGCGCAGGCGCCGGGCGACCTGCAGGCCGCAGTGGATGCCGCCTACGCGAAGTACAAGGGCTTGCAGGAAGGGAAGAACGCCGATTACATCCCGGCTCTCGCAAAGGTGGACCCCAACCTGTTCGGGATCGCCGTGGTCACGGCCGATGGCAAGGTCTATGCGGCAGGCGACGTGAAGACCGAGGTCTCGATCCAGTCGATCTCCAAGGTCTTCACCATGGCCCAGGTGATCCAGGAACAGGGGCTGGAGTCGGTCGAGAAGCGGATTGGCGTGGACGCGACCGGCATGCGCTTCAACTCGATCACCGCGGTTGAAGGGGTGAGGACGGTTGCGGGCGCAGGCGCGCCCGAGATGAACCCCCTGGTCAACCCCGGCGCCATCTCGGCCACCAGCATGGTGAAGGGCGCAACGGCCGACGAGGTGTGGACGAAGATCATCGGCTTTCACAACGATGCCGCCGGCCGGTCGCTGAGCGTGCTGCAGGACGTCTACAAATCGGAGTCCGACACCAACCAGCGCAACCAGGCCATCGGGGCACTCATGCTGGCCTACGGATACATCAAGGACAACTGGCAGCAGGCGGTCGACCTCTACACGCGCCAGTGCTCGATTGGCGTCAATGCCCGCGACCTGGCGACCATGGCGGCGACACTGGCGTTTGCCGGCAAGAACCCGGTCACCGGCACGCAGGTGATGGACGCCGTGAAGGTGCCTGGCGTTTTGGCCGTGATGGCGACCGCCGGCCTGTACGACGATTCGGGCAAGTGGCTCTATCACACGGGGTTACCTGCCAAGAGCGGCGTTGGTGGCGGCATCATCGCCGTCTCGCCCGGCAAGTTCGGCATTGCCGTCATCTCGCCGCCGCTCGACGATGCGGGCAACAGCGTGCGGGCGCAGAAGGCGATCGCCGACATCTCCGAGGCGCTCGGGGGCAACCCCTACGCGGCGAAGGCGCGCTAGCCGGTTCGAGCACTTGCCGGCCGTCGCCTGCGTACGCCATGCTCGTGAGGTGGACGGAAGGAAAGGAATTGCCATGAGAAGCCCTCGACGTGTGGCGCGAGCGCGGATCGCCTGGGTGACGGCGCTGTCACTCCTTGTTGGGCCGTTGACGCCCTTGATCGGCGCGCAGGCGCCCCCGCCGCCAGCCCCGGCCAA